>NZ_DAWDDM010000038.1:0-11113 GCF_052354645.1 Catenibacterium sp. | reverse complement strand
AACCTGTAATACCTGGCTTAAATGCAAGACGTGCTCTATGACGTAATTCATACTTATTCCATTCATCAAGAGTAGGGGGTCTAGTACCTACTAAACTCATATCACCCTTTAATACATTAAAGAACTGAGGGAATTCATCAAGAGAATAATCTCTAATAAAATTACCTATACCCTTCTTAGTTGTACCATCGGCTTTCTTTTTACAACCAATAATACGAGGGTCATATTCAAGTTTGAACATCATACCATCTTTAACTCTATTTTGAGCCATAAGCTCTTTCTTACGCTCTTCAGCGTCCATATACATACTTCTAAACTTATACATATTGAACACTTTACCATTTCTACCAACTCTCTTCTGTTTAAAGAAGATTGGTCCTGGAGAGGCAATAAAGATAGCTGGGCCTAAGAAGATAGTCAAAATAAGAGTAATGAAACATCCTACTAAACCACCAAGAATATCTAGTATTCTCTTGGCAATCCAGTCATATTCATTAATAGAGTTCATGCTAACAGTTAATACTTGGTTTTCACCCATTCTTTCAAACTGCTTACGATATCCCTTTAATGAGTTATATTCACTGATTTCCACATGAACAGCAAGACCCATTTCAGCCAAATCTTTAACTAAAGAAGTAGAGAAAACATCTTCCCTAGGAAGAATCACTAAAGCTTCATCCATCCATTGTCTTAATACATAATCTATAACAGTATCCTGAGACGCCACAATAGACCAGCCATTTGATTTCTGACCTTCCATATTCTTATCTAGAACCGCAAAACCAACACTCTGGTATTCATCCAAACCAAATATTTTCTTATTTTCTGTAATAGAATCAATAAATTCAGACTCTGTAATCACGATAAGAGACTTTTTATTATTCTTTCTTCTACGTCTTACAATTGGTTTCATAATACAATGTACAATATAAGTAAACATTGCATCAAATACACATGTAAAACCTAAAGTTAAACGTGATACATCATCTTTTTGCGCATAGAAAATATAATGAGTAGATACAACCATTAATAATAATGATTTTTCTATTACTTTAATCATTTCTGTAATATTATTACGCTTCAAAATATTCTTTAAAATATTAAAGAATATAATAATTAACATATCTAATAGTGTCATGACTATCGCAATATTGACATACAAAGATCTTGTATATATATCAAGTATTCCATGACGCATGTAGTAAGCTAGAAATATAGCTAACTGTAGACAGATAAGGTCCGCAATTAAGAAATCTAAATGCTTCGCCCATCCTCTTAATTTCCTTTTATACATCTTTTTTCACATCCTTATTTTTAAGTTCATACATAAATTACTATACCACAAAATAGTCTATAATTCACTTCATTGCTGTTATTATACCTTATTACAAGCGCTATCTATGTGTAATTTCTGTGAAATCATGTAATTTAAGGCAATATTTTCTTTCCTAATCTTAGTTTACGAATGAGTGTTGCAACAATAATAGTGATAGGAATAACGATAAAAGGCATACCTAGACGATAGATAATTGATTTTGTATAGTTCGTCAAATTAAGATTCTTACTTATTAATTCCATAACAAAATAATGTAATAAATATATAGGGAATGTATATTGCTTTATAAAATGAACATATTTAGAAATATTTGTTTTCATCACCTTTTCACTAATTTGTTTAATAAACAAGAGAAATGCACCCGAATACATTACAATGGGAGCATAAGTTAAATTTTTATAAATCTGACTTACATCACCTAAAGCGTATGATTCATAATAAGTACCACAAAAATGCATTAATAAACCAGCTAAACCAAAAAAATAAATAATACATCTTTGATTAGGTGTAAAATCCATCTTATGAATGAGATATCCCATCACCACGAATATTGCATAACCAATGACTACATTAACATTTAAAGGCCACGTAATATCGAGATGAAAAGCTGAAAGAAGAAATGGGATTGTAGCATTGAAAATAAAACCTACTACAAATAAATATTTAAATAATTCTATTCTTTTACCTTCTTCAATTGATGCAAATAAAGGAATAGACAAATAAATGTCAAATAAAGGCATAAAAAACCAATAAATTTGTACAAAATGAGTATTGATAAATCCATCAGTGAGAACCTTTAAAGTCAAATCAGATACTTTGACTGTATGTAAGAAAAATATATCAAATAAAAGTCCCATAAACGTCCAAAACAAAAATGGAATCACTGTCTTAGAAAAACGCTTCTTTAAAAAGTCTTTGTATCATAGCGCTTTTGGCTTTCATATTCTTTCCCTCTTATTCAATCACTCATTCTTGAAGACAATCAATTTGCTAATGATATAATTCGCAATGACCACAAGAACCTGTGCGAATACTTTCACGATAATACTATTCATGAATAATATATTTATTCCTACATACAACACAGCCTCTTCCATGAAAAGAGTAACAACACGTCCACCGAAGAAAGAAATCATTTCTTGAATAATACCTTTTATATCTTGTGCTATATGCTCAAAAACCCAAATACGATTTGTACCATAGGCAAATAATACAGCGAGTATCCATGAAAAGATATTCGCAATCATTGGATCCATATGCATACAAATATCAAAAAATGCATAAGAACCAATACTGATAACAGTTGTTAAACCGCCAAAAAATAAATAGAGTAATACTTCCTTATATTTTTTATAAAATGGATTAAATATACGTAAGATTTTCCATTCCATAATTCTATCAAATATATCTTTTTCTTTTTTCATAAACCCTCCAAAAAAATGCTCATATAAGTCAAGTATACAACATTTTTAACACTTATCCCAATCAAATTACATAACACAAAAAAAGTTTCTTCACGCACATGAAGAAACTTTTAAGAGCTGAACTTAATGTTGCTGACTCATCAATGTATAGATAATATCATTTTCCTTTGATATTCTCTATAAATCATACTCCCATATGATTATTATATCTTTTTACTTTCAAATGTACTTTTCATATTCATCAATTGCATTTCAAAATCCTGTCTATTCTTTTGAGTAATTGTTGTTAGAATCAAACCTGAAAATAATGACTGAATAGCTGCAAGCATTGTGAAACCACTCACAATTAATGTTGGCATTTTATCAACAACTCCTGTTTTCAGAAAAGTAACAAATACTGGAGCAAAAAATGCCACACTAATAATTGCTAATACAAGTGCAAGTAAAGAAAAGAATTGCATTGGTTTATAATTTTTAAATAAACGGAATATAGTTCTCAATACTTTGAACCCATCCGAATATGTATTCAATTTTGATTCACTGCCTTCTGGACGATCTCTGTAATCAATCACCACATTTTCAACAAACAAGTTCTTATCTACAGCATGAATACTCATTTCAGTTTCAATTTCAAAACCTTTAGATAACACAGGAAATGTCTTAACAAACATATAACTAAATGCACGATATCCAGTCATAATATCTTTGATATCACTTTTAAATAAACTGTTAATGCTATTACGTACAATACTATTTCCAAAGTTATGGAATGGGCGTTTATTTTCTTCAAAATAAGTTGACGATAAACGGTCTCCAACTACCATATCCACATTTCTGTACAATACCTTATCAGCCATTTCTCTTGCATATTCAGCCGGATATGTATCATCACCATCTGTCATAATATAACATTCAGCGTCAATGTCTCTAAACATTCTACGAATAACATTACCTTTTCCTTGCTGATACTCATAGCGAACTACTGCACCAGCAGCTTCTGCGATTTTATCTGTTCCATCTGTAGAATTATTGTCATATACATAGATGGTTGCCTCTGGCAACTCTCTCTTAAAATCTGTTACAACTTTTTCAATTGTCTTGCTTTCATTGTAGCAAGGAATTAAAACTGCTATTTTATCCATTCTTATCTTCCTTCCTCATTCTTGTAAATTCCGCTAATATCAACGGGAACGTATATATTACAGGGAATGCATATCTAACATGCCATCTAATACAAGGCGCAGCAAGTATAATTAATACTGATAAAATCAATGGGACAAAAAAGAACATACTATTATAATTATGCTTTTTCCATGAAAAAATCAGTAAACAGAACATCCCCATAATGTACAATGCCATATTGTTTAATAAACTGATAATTGGAACACTGTGGCATCCCACTAAATACTTAAAATATTTTTGTTGCAACAATGCTATTTTACGCGGAGTAGTAAAATACTGCTCTTTTTGATAAAAATAATTATTTGCATTACTATTCAAATAGTAAGCATAATTATTATATCCTGGATATATTAAAAAAATACTTTGCTGAACTGTTGCTTTTACATAACATGTTGGATGTTTTAGAAATTGCCTCCACCAAACATTTAAATATTGTTTTAAGTCATCTCCAGTGGCACTCCTGTTAAAATAAAATTTTACTGGATCTGAAACATATGGATTATATAGTTCTCCTAATTGATCATAAGGCAATACTTTATTAATTATCTTTTTTTCTTTTTCTGTAACTTCGTTTCCATATGTCTTTACATACCTTGCAGTTTGCTGAAACGGAAGAGATAACGCTTCTGCAATACTTCCCTTCTCCGGTTGGTAGATATGAGTCAAAGTCTTCGATGCTGTCACGGCCAATATACATGACATTGCAATAATTACAATATGTTTTATAAATTTATTATCACGCTTTTTAAATTCGTAAACCATTAATACCAAAGCTGTTGGCGCACACATATACAATCCATTATTTCTAAACAGAACCATTCCAACTGTTGCCAATACAAATAAAATACTATAGTAGCATTTACTCCAAAACAATTCACGATCTGCAGCATATACAATTAACGTTGTAATATACAACACGCACATTGCCACAAAATAAACATCCTTGATTACTGTTCCAACATATCCAGTAATAAATGGACTAAACCCAAAGAAAATAACTGCAAGTAATATACTCCAATACTTTGCTTGAAGAGCCACCAAACATTTAATTGCAAAAGAGAAAATCAATGCCAATATAATTGCTTCAACAACACAGAACAAAAAGATTCCGACATTTGCAGAATGCAATTGCATACCGAATTTTACAAACCATGCCATTAACATTGTATGAAAAATTGGATGATGAGTCGTCAAAGGCACGTTTCCCATCCCCTGATCTATCTGCCAACTTGCATCCCAGCAAATTCCCGCTGGATACTTCAATACTATTGGAATTGTCCAACAAATACATAAAAATATAAATGTGATTACAAAGGGATGTTGCCATACTATCCATGTTTGAATCTTTTTGTTTTTCTGTAGATAATCTCCTTGCACCAAACACCAGAATATTTGTATCAATACATGATATATCAAAATTCCTACTAACCACGCTACTATATATTTAAATGCTTGCATACCCGAATTAATGTGTTTCTCTTGAAGAAAAATATATCCAAGTATATATCCAGCACTAAAAATTATACTTAGCAACCAACTAAATCGTATTTTTATTTTAAATATATTCTTTAATTTTTGAATCATAATTTTTTCTACCTTCCTTCTTTATGCTGTAATCTTTTTTGTTTCCAGTAATTTTTACGCATTTTGTAATAGTTCAACCCTAAAATCGTTCTAAGTCCTGGAATCATTGAGAATATCTCTGTTGTTATAATAGAGCCTGACATAACAACAAGAGATTGTAGAACAAGCATATATACTCCGATTCTAGACGTTTTATTAACAAGCCATGCTGAAAATAAATATGCCAACATCATATGTGCTGCATAGATTCCAATTGTACGCACTGAAATAAATTCCATAATAGAATTTATCTTAGTTTTCTTCAGATCAAAAGTAGCAAATAAAGAATATATTCCTGCCGTCATAAGTAGGGTTGCAAATCGCTGATAATCTCCCTGTAATGCCTGATATGCACCGCCTAACGTGCCGTTTTGTATATAATATTCAATCACTAATAAAACAGCACCTACAGTAGCTGTTCCTACTGCAATTATTCTGTGTTTTTTCTTCTTTTCTGATTTATAAAAATACTGATGTAGTAATGGTCCAAGCAAAAAGAATAATAAATAGTACCCGGCTTGTGCAAACGGAAAATAAGCATCTCTAATCACTGAAAACGAAATACTTTTACCCGTCACATTTGCTATAAACGCATCTATCTCCGTAATAATTGGAATAAAAAATAACAATAATATCAAATAAAAATAGTATGTTTTCTTTTCTTCATAAATAGATGCAAATAATGGAAATACCAAATATACTCCTATTAAAGCATACATATACCAAAAATGTTCTGCTGGTACATATGGATTTGATAAATTTCCTCCGCAGAAGTAGTTCCATAAATCACTTATCTTCCAAATACAACTACCCGCTGGTAATCTTATATATTGAATTAATAAATAGACTGCTTTCCATGCGGCTGTTGTCACAATCAACATTCCTGTTTTTTTCAGGTGTTTACGCAACGAAAATTTTCTTTGCAACATCAATGCTCCATTAGCTAAGAGAAAAATAGGTACACCAAAGCATTTCACAAATAACATATACATATTCGCAGATACACCTTTGCCCATTACAGCATAATAGTGACAGCATACCACACAAAACATGGCAATTGTTTCCAAATAATCAATATATGTTAATCTGTTATTCTGCTTTGTTTTCACTTTCAAAAATTCCTTTCTGCATTTTTTTGAATATAACTATCGCTTTACAACTTTTATGTAAAATTATCATATAAAAACTTTCTAATATAGAATAAGTTTAATAAAACATCACAAAAAAAGTGACCCTGTAAAACATATGCATTATACAACGAAAAAACTATAATTAGTAGACTTTATCAATATTTTATGATTTATTTCGCTAAGTTTATGAAAAATGTTGCTACTAGATCATTAAATTTAACTTAACGCCTATTTTTCTACTTTATAGCCACCTAACTCAAATCATCATTTCTCGAATAGTTGTAAAATGATCTTAAAAGGTCAGGTGAGTGCTATGATAACTGAAAACCAGGTAAAAAACTATTTAAAAACTAAGGATAAGGATTATGTAAATAAACTTATTGAATCATTATATAAACAGGATGATGAAGACATTGATCCATCTCATAAGGCATACCCTATATGTGGTTCAGTTCATTTCAAGAAGAATAGAAAAGATAAGAACGGAAATCAGAGATATATCTGTCTTGATTGTCACAAGTCTTTTAGTGACAGAACCAACACCTTATTTTAATGATCTCATTTTACTTTGGACCAGTGGCTTCACTTCATTGAACTGGAACTATATAAAATGCCTCTAAAGGGTGAGGCTCAAGTCTAGGGGACAAGCAAGACAACCTGCTTCTATATGCGTCATAAACTTTATCATGCAGCATCTGAAATCATGGGTCATCAGAAATTATCTGGTGAAGTTGAAATAGATACACAGTATAAAAGTATCAACCTAAAGGGAACACGTCCTCAAAATATGCCTAGATACTCAAAGAAAAGAGGTAAACAGGCTGCATATAGAGGAATATCTCATCACAAGGTTGCCATTGTCTGTGCTACAGATGAAAATGATCATATGATGATGCAGGTATCAGGTCTTGGAAGTGAGTCATTCTATAAATATAACGCGAATTAAGACTACTTTAAAGATGTGGAAGAGTTCATATCAAATTCAAAGGCCAGCATACAGCAGTTTGCCAACTATCTTGAAGCAGTAAACAATAAGATAAAGACATCTCCTTTAGAAAAGAGATATCTTACTGATGATGGTAAATCATTAGGAGCTGTCAATGAGATGATGACAGAAGTAAGCTCAATGATACAGACAACAAGAGGCGTTGGAACCAGATACATACAAGGCTATCTAGATTTCCTGCTTCTTAAGAAGCAGGCTAAGTATACATTCAAGAGAAAGGAAATGGCATCTAAGATTCTAAGAATGATGATGGATACTGAGGCTTTCAGTAATGAAATGGTAAAAGCTACACCTATGCCTATTTCACTTAAGGAAGCATATTACGAATATCATTATGGGACTTTTGCTGAATAAGATAACCTAAAGCAACAATTTACTTATAAAGAGAGATTTATTTTATAACTTTTATATGTTCCAACAACAGTGATCCTACTTCTGGCGATACTATTCATATGAACTTTGAAATACTATTATTTCACCTAGTTTCGATATCATCATTTTTATACCAAATAACAAAGAAATTACTGAGTATATATATGCAATAATCATTTCCAAATATATAAATACCATTGTCCAGATTGCACGAAAACTTATAATAAACTCATTGTGAACACACACTACAATTTCAAATATCCTATTGGACTTTTTTGCGAATTTCTTGCATAGTACACCTTTCTAGAGTAGGGGAATCATCTTACCTTTCTGCTTCACGTAGTGAATTAGCCTCCATGATTTGATCGATCATACCAAAAACTACATAGTAAGAATTCTTATAATCCTTTTTGACAACCAGTATGCAAAATAAGTAAATGTCAAATAACATATTGGATGAGAATCAAATGTTTTTAGAAACCAAATTATTGATAAATATCTAATTATCAGTTACATCAAGAAAACAAAAGAATTCTTAAATATTTTTCACTAAAATATTAATATTTCTTAAATCATGTACACATGCAGTACCATTTATATAACCACATGACGATATGTGATATAATATTTTTACTTAAATTCATATGATAATGCCTATTTCTACGCATTAGATTTAAGTGTATTAAATCAGTGTGCTCAAACAGCACGTAAGAACAAAGTAAACATCTCAATGAAGAATGGTTCTATTGATACAACAGTCAAAACAGAAGATGAAGATAGTTATTTATATTTATCTGTTCCTGTAGATGATGGTTGGGATGTATTAATGAATAACGAAAAAGCAGATATAAAGTCATTTGGAAACTGCTTATATGCAATTAAGCTTCATTCTGGTACTAATAAAATTACTATGAGATATCATACAAAGTACCAAAAACTTGGTATTGGCTTAACAGCAGGGGCAATACTATTTATTATTGCGAATGCAATCTATAGAAAAAAATATTGTAAGGAGAATTAAAATGGAAGGTTTATTAAGTATTATAATACCATCTTATAATGAAGGACTATTAATTGATAATACCGCAAATGTAGTAGTAGATATCATGACAGAAAATAAGATTCCTTATGAAATCTTATTTGTGGATGATGGTTCTAAGGATGATACTTGGAATAGAATCCAAGCAGCATCAGAGAAACATGAACATGTAAGAGGTGTTCATTTCTCTAGAAACTTTGGTAAAGAATCTGCAATTACTGCAGGTTTAACATATGCAAAGGGTGATTGTTGCGTTGTCATGGACTGTGATTTACAGCATCCACCAATTAAAATTGTAGAAATGTATAAGTTATGGCAGGAAGGATATGAAGTTGTAGAAGCTGTCAAAGAGGATAGAGGAGAAGAATCAGGTATCCATAGATTTATGGCTAATACTTTCTATAAGATTATCTCTAAGTTGACTAATATCGATATGATGAATGCATCAGACTTCAAACTTCTTGATAGAAAAGTAATGTTAGTACTACTTAATATGAAGGAAAAGAATTCTTTCTTTAGAGCTTTATCTTCATGGGTAGGATTTAAGACAACACAGATTCAATTTAGAGTAGCTGAAAGAGAAGCAGGGGAATCTAAGTGGTCTACTAAATCACTAATTAAGTATGCAATACTTAATATTACTTCTTTCTCTTCTGCACCTATGCAGATTGTCACTATTTGTGGTTTTATCATGTTACTTACCTCTGTAATATTTGGTATTAACTCAATTGTACAGTATGTAAATGGTACAGCTTTAGGAGGTTTTACTACAGTTATTCTACTTCAGTTATTCTCTAGTAGTATTATCATGATCTGTCTTGGTATTATTGGTTACTATATTGCACAGATTTATGATGAAATCAGGGAAAGACCTAAGTTCATCGTTTCAGAAGAATGTTAGACAGGATGTGATCAATCACATCCCTTTTTTATGCATAAAAAAGGGGACATACACTGTCCCTAACAAACAATACCATTACGTATTGTGTAATTTATTCCATTATAATTGTAAGTACCATTATATGACCAATTCAATTGACCATTTTCTACATAGTACCAAGTACCTGTTCCGTTGACTTGAGATAATGTAGTCTTATGCCAGTTAATCTGTCCATGATCCACATAATACCATGTTCCATTATAGAAAATAAGACTATTATAGTGCGTATCCAGAACACCATTCACTAAATAACACCATTCTCCATTAATATAAGTAAGACCATTACTAGATGTATTTACAACACCATTCACCACATAGTAAGTCTTTCCACAGAAGTCTACTAATCCTGTATAAGTATCATCAATCTTACCATTATGAATACAATGCCATTGTCCATTGTAATAAATAAGTATATCACCTGTTAAGACAATACCATTATTCACAAAACACCAGCCATTTCCATACTTCACTATACCCGTCATATTTTTATTTGTATGACCATTCACAAGATAGTAGGTTGTTTTACCACAAGTCCAAGGACCATTATAAGATGTATCTATCTTACCTGAATCTACCTTATAATATTCCCCTTCATATTCAATAGCCCCTGTAACAGATTGATCCACAATACCATCAACCATATAGTAATTATGATAAACACCTGTGACATCAGTAAAATGACCATACTGAGTCGCATATGTACCAGCTCCAATAGTAATAGTAGATGCATAAGTATTAACTTTTACATCCTCACATTTCATTAAATAGCCTCCAATGGTTTCACCAATTGAGTAATGTCCATATTTATTAGGATGATAACCATCTGAAGAAAAGTAATCCTTATTTCCATTTAAAGCATATTCACTATTAGTGATATATGTACCTCCTGCCTGCTTTGTACCATCCTTATAAGCCTCTATAACCTGCGTAAAACGACTACGATTCTCTATAGAATCACCAGTCATAGCAACTAATACTTGCGCTTGAGGATAAAGGGTTTGTGATTTTTTAAAATGGACCCTGTAAAAAGGACACGATAAAAAAAGGATATTTATTTCGTG
>NZ_DAWDDM010000037.1:0-11262 GCF_052354645.1 Catenibacterium sp. | reverse complement strand
TTAATCTACATCCCATTCCTAATTGCTTACGAAAAGTATCAGGCTAAACAGGCTGCTGAATAATTTATTTAAAGTTTATAATTATAATATTTCGACAATGGGAAGAGAGCCTTGCCTCTCTTCTTTTTTATTGTAATAAAGGACTAAATATTGTATAATATAAAAGAAAGTGAGGCCTTTTTTTTATGAAAGAATTCAAGGTAAAACCAAATCTAGCTGTAGGTATCTGGCTAGGTGCTTTAACTCTTGTTTGGGTTTATGATATCGTCATGTTTGTATTAAAATCATTGGATCAGCAGTCATTTATTATTGTTTCAATTTTCTTAGCTGTATTGTATTTTTATTTCTTAGGGTGTCGTCCTTATAAATATATTGTCGATGGCAAAACTTTAATCTTCAAAAGAAGATTATTACCTCAAAAAGAAGTAGACTTAATGTCATGTGAAGTCATTTGTGATCCAGTATCAAGAATGGCTGACTTAGTCACTAGACCTCATGCTATTGAACTTTATACAGATTTAAAGAAGAGATATAGTACATTCCCAAAAGATAGATATGAATTTGTAGATGCAATTTGCGAATCTAATAAACGTATCCACTGTACAGTAGCGGATTATACTGACCAGCATCGTAAGATTGAAAAGAAAGAAAGACGCGAAAACAGAAGACGTAGAAAAATCAATAAGAGAAGCTAAAAAAAGAATGCGATATGCATTCTTTTTTCTATATGGCCATCTTATAAGAGTTTGCGCCAAAGCGTCTGATATACTCTTCATGAGAGCCTGTTCTATTTAATTTTATTATAAGTGAACTCACTAGGTTCATGACTGATTGATCGTCTGCATAAACACTATCACCCCAGATACCTTCAAAAATCTTGATTGAAGTATAAGGTTGATAGGGATGAGACATCAACATTTTTAATAGTTTAAATTCATTTTTAGTTAGAGTGACTGAATGATCATTTAATGAAACGGTCTTAGCAGTATCATCTAATATAATATCTTTAAAACGGTAGATCTTTCTAGGTCTTAAAACACCCATCTTATAGACGTCTTGAATTTTTCTTAATAAAGAAGTTAATGAGAAGGGTACTACAATGTAATCATCAGCACCGGCATCTAATAAATCTTCTAAATAAGCTTCATTTAACATATCACTTACAACTATAGTTATAGCTTGTGAGTTACGTCTATTTTTTACTAGGAACTTATTAGTATTAATACCAGGAAATACATCTTCTAGAATAATACAATCATAATTATTGTTTGTATAAAGAGAATTAAATTCATCCAATGTCTTTGCTTGATAACAAATGAAATGATCCTGGTCGAGATAATTCTTAATGCGATTATTACGTTCACTGTTGTGATCTATGATCAATGTTTTCTGTTTTCCAAACATGTTTTTCACCTCGCTACAATTATAATCTTTTCGGTATTAAATAACAAGTTGGCTAATATTTTTTAAAAAGTGAAAATTATTGAATTAGAGTAGTTAAAAGCCTACATTTTGTGATACTATGTGGGTGCAATAAGGAGTGAATGATAAAAATTATTGCACAGTGATAAAAAAGTATTGACGCAAATATTTTTTATTGCTACAATCATACCCATAAAAAGGAGATGTAATCGTATGGAAATGAACAAACTTTTAGATGAATACGGTCGTTATACATTTAACGACGAAACTATGAAGGAACGCATTCCTAAATCTACTTATAAAGCTTTCCATGAAGCTCTAGATAAGGGAGAACCTCTTTCAAAAGAAGTTGCAACAGTAATCGCAAATGCAATGAAGATTTGGGCTGTTGAAAATGGTGCTACACATTTCACTCACTGGTTTATGCCAATGACTGGTTTAACTGCAGAAAAGCATGATGCTTTCTTAGAACCAGATGGAAATGGTGGAGCAGTTCTTGAATTTAGTGGTAAGACATTAAGAAAAGGTGAACCTGATGCCTCTTCTTTCCCATCTGGTGGTATTCGTGCTACTTTCGAAGCACGTGGTTATACTGCATGGGATTGTACTTCTCCAGCCTTTGTAAAAGACGGAAGCTTATATATTCCTACATTATTCTGTTCTTATACTGGTGAAGCACTTGATAAAAAGACTCCATTATTACGTGCTTGTGATGCTTTAAGTGCATCAGCTTCTAACTTATTAACTAAGATTGGTTTAGAAGGTGTTGATAAAGTGACTGCTTCAGTTGGTGCTGAACAGGAATATTTCTTAGTATTAGATGAATACTGGCAGAAGAGAGTTGACTTAAAGTTAACTGGTCGTACTCTTTATGGCGCTCCTGCTCCTAAGGGTCAGGAATTAGAAGATCACTACTTT
This sequence comes from Catenibacterium sp., assembly GCF_052354645.1. Classification (NCBI taxonomy): domain Bacteria; kingdom Bacillati; phylum Bacillota; class Erysipelotrichia; order Erysipelotrichales; family Coprobacillaceae; genus Catenibacterium; species Catenibacterium sp. The sequence goes on along the minus strand of NZ_DAWDDM010000037.1, from coordinate 8,922 downwards.
GGTTCTATTAAACGTAAAGTAGGTGCCTTCATGAAGGATCTTGATAACGAATTATGGAAATATGGTATTCCTTCAAAGACTAAGCATAACGAAGTAGCTCCTGCACAGCATGAAGTTGCTTGTGTATATACAGTAGCTAATGTAACTGCTGATAACAATGCATTAGTAATGCAGTTATCTCAGGATATTGCGAAGAAACATGGTTTAAGATGTTTATTACATGAAAAACCATTTGAAGGTGTTAACGGTTCTGGTAAACATAACAACTGGTCATTAATGACTAATACAGGTATTAACTTATTTAATCCTGGACCTGACCCAATCAACAATAAGCCTTTCTTAGCTACTCTTGCATGTGCTCTCAAGGGTGTTGATGAATATGCTGAATTATTAAGATTATCTGCTGCATGTGCTGGTAATGACCATAGACTTGGTGCTAATGAAGCTCCACCTGCAATTGTTTCAGCATTCGTTGGTGATGACTTAAATAAAGTTATTAAAGCAATCATTGATGGTGAAGAATTAAATAAAACTACTGGTGAAAGATTCACTACTGGTGTATCAGTTATCCCAGATTTCTCTAAAGACTCAACAGACAGAAACAGAACATCTCCTTTTGCCTTCACAGGTAATAAATTTGAATTCCGTATGGTTGGTTCATCTCAGTCAGTTGCAGCAGTTAACACTATGTTAAATGCTATTATGGCTGAAGAATATGATCAGATGGCTGCTAAATTAGATGCAGGTGAATCATTAGATGATATCATTAGAGAATTCTTCAAGAATCATGAAAGAATCATCTTCAATGGTGATGGATATTCAGAAGAATGGAAAGAAGAAGCTGCAAGACGTGGATTACCTAACCACGCAAACTCTGTAGATGCATGCGCTTGCTTAAAGAAACCTGAAATCCGTGAAATGTTTGTAAAACATGGTGTATTCACTGAAGCTGAAATTGATTCACGTTATGACATCCAGTTAGATAACTATGCTAAGACAATCCGTGTTGAAGCTTTAACAGCATTATCAATGGCTAAGACTGAATTATATCCAGCATATGTAAAGGCATGTGGTACTTTAGCTAATGATGCAAAAGAAGTAGCTAAGGCTGGTGTAGACAATACATTCATGGTTGAAGACTTAAAGGTATTAACTTCTTTACTTTCAACTATGCGTGAACAGATGATTACATTAGAAACTGCCATCAATAAAGCTGAATCAACTGATTCTTCTACATTAGATACTGCAACTGCATGGAGGGATTTAGTTATCCCAGCTATGGATGCATTACGTGCAACTGCTGATAGCTTAGAAACTAAAGTAAGTGCTCAGCAGTATCCAATTCCAAACTATATCGATTTATTATTCGGTATTTAATAGAAACGGTCTATAATGACCGTTTTTTTTATGGGCAAATAATGGTATAATGTGATGTATGAAATAGAGGTGATATAAATGGAATTTAGAGAATACAAGGACACAGATCTTCATGCAGTTATGGATTTATTTTATGTCACTGTCCATGAAGTCAATAAGAATGATTATAGTGAAGAACAATTAGATGCTATTGCACCTAAGGCTGCTAATGAATATCATTGGGAAAAGTCTTTAGAGAAAAATCATACTATCGTGGTTGAGGAAGATGATAAGTTGATTGCTTTCGGTAATATTGGCAAAACTGGATATTTGGATCGTTTATATGTTCATCCTGATTATTTAAGAAAAGGGATTGCATCTAAACTTGTAGAAGAGTTAGAAGAATATGCAAAAAAACATGGAAGTCATGTAATTAATGTGACTTCATCTATTACATCTAAACCATTCTTTGAATCTAAAGGTTATGCAGTCATTGAAGAACAAATCAATGAAAGACGTGGAGAAAGACTTCTAAGATACTTAATGGAAAAGAAAATTTAAGATACTTTTTAAAAAAGTGTAAGATAAGTGAGAAAATGTGAAAATATTTTCTCTTTTTTCTATTCTTGAAAAGAATCATGATTTTTAAAATCTTCCGTTATAATGGTGTCAGAAAAAAAGAAAAGGAGACTCATAAATGTTAGACAACAAATTAAAAGCTTTTCCAAAAGATTTCTTATGGGGTGCATCTACTTCAGCTTATCAGGTAGAAGGTGCTAATTTATCAGATGGTAAAGGACCATCATGTCAGGATGTTAAAGAATTACCAGCAGGAACTGCATCTTTAGATGTATGTGCAGATCACTATCATCGTTATAAAGAAGATATCAAGTTAATGGCTGAAATGGGATTCAAGACATACCGTTTTTCAATCGCTTGGACTAGACTTATTCCTAATGGAACTGGTGAAGTAAATCAGGCAGGTATCGATCATTACAATGATGTGATTAATACATGTTTAGAATATAATATCGAACCATTAGTGACTATGTTCCACTTTGATATGCCTGATGCATTAGATAAGAGAGGTTCTTGGTCTAATCCTGAATCAGTAGACTGGTTCGTTAACTTCGCAAAGGTTATGTTTGAAAACTTCGGTGATAGAGTTAAATATTGGTTAACTATCAACGAACAGAACATGCTTACTTTAGTTGGTCCAATTATTGGTACATTAAGAATTCCTGAAGGTACTACAAATGTATTAAAAGAAGTATATCAGCAGAACCACCATATGTTAGTTGCTCAGGCTAAAGCTATGGTTTTATGTCATGAAATGCTTCCTAATGCTAAGATTGGTCCAGCTCCAAATATTTCTTATGTATATCCAGCAACTTGTAAGCCAGAAGATAATTTAGCAGCTCAGGAATACAATGCAATCAGAAACTGGTTATATTTAGATATGGCAGTTTATGGAAAATACAATAACTTAGTATGGACTTACTTAGAAGAAAATGATGCAACACCTACATTTGCTGAAGGTGATGAAGAAGCTATGAAGAATGCACACCCAGACTTCATTGGTTTCAACTACTATTCAACTGCAACTGTACAGAAAGCAGCAGCTGATGATGAATTAGATCCAGGTGCAGACCAGCAGTCAGCTCGTGGTGAAGCAGGTTACTATAAGGGATATGCAAATCCAAACCTTAAGAAGACTGAATTTGGTTGGGAAATTGATCCAGATGGTTTCTTAGCAACTATGAGAGAAATGTATTCTCGTTATCATTTACCAATGATCGTTACTGAAAATGGTTTAGGTGCATACGATACATTAGAAGATGGTCGTGTTCATGATAACTACAGAATTGCATACTTAAGAGCACATATCGAACAGTTACATAAGGCTGTTACTGAAAACATCGAAATGATGGGTTACTGCCCTTGGTCAGCAATCGACTTAGTATCAACTCATGAAGGTATCAGAAAGAGATATGGTTTCATCTATGTAGATACTACAGATGAAGAAGTAGGAACTCTTGACCGTTATAAGAAAGATTCATTCTACTGGTATAAGAAAGTCATCGCTACTAATGGTGAAGACTTATCAGACGACTTCGACGTTGAATAATAAATGAACATCCGGTCTTTTCCGGATGTTTTTTTTAGTGTATGATAGGTTAGAAAGGAGGGAAATATGAACGCTATTATTTTATCGCTAATAAGCTGGTTTATTTTCCTAATTAATCCTCCTATAGGTCTAGGAAGTCTTGCTGTATTAATAGAAACAGGTCTTTATGGCTTGATGGAATATCGTATTAAAAAGGATGATGATTCAGAAAAAGACACACTCTATAATGCTTATTTTATACTATCTGTAATGTTAGTTATTGTGACTTCAGTTATTATGCTTTTCCTTTATCAATTAGATGGAGACAGTACTGTGACTCTTATTAATAAAAGAGGGGAATTGCTGAATACAGTACTCTATATGATTGGTTTAATGGTTAATGTCTTGTCTATTAAGACTGTTTATGATGAAAGAAATAAATGGTTACATCGTTATGGTGGAAGAGAACTTTATGATTACTTTGATCCTGAAGGGCTGACATTTACTATGCCACGTTCCTTCTATATATGTATGGGTGCTTCTATTGTGAGTGGTTTATTGTGTCCTTACTTAGGGACTATTGGTTTCTGGACATTACTCTATATTCCAATCATCATGTTCTCACGTATGAATCTCAAGATATATAAGAATATGTATATTAAGTTATCTCATAATAGAGGAACAGAGAATGAATATGAAAGATTAAAGCATGTTGTGCCAGGAGGAATCTATACACATTATTGTTTATGGTTTACTTATATGATTGCTTTTATGGTGATAGGCATTAAGTTCTTATGTTATTCACAGAATATTTTTGTCTTATCTTTCTTACCAACATTAAAAGATCTTTATGCATTTTATCCATTTATTGTATCAATCATTGGTGATTTTATCTGTGCATTTATACTTATCTATAACTTAAAACAAAGAAATTAGGACTAGGGTTGCCCCTAGTCCTTTTAAGCGTTCATCTCTTCTGAAAGTTCTTCCCATTCCATCATGAGTTCTTCTAATTTGTTGTTTAAGTCTTCTAGTTCAGCAGTGATTTCATTATACTTCTGATAATCATTCATCACTTCATCACTATGGAGTTCTTCTTCCTTCGCACTGATCTTCTCTTCAAAGTCAGAAATATCATTTTCTATCTTCTTTAATCTATTCTTCTTTTTCTTGTCAATGTTATTTTGAACTTTTACCGCTGTTTCTTTCACAACTTCTTCTACTTTACGATGTTCAAGATAATAAGCATAGTTACCACCAAATATTTCATCACCATGAGGATTCATCTCTACAATCTTAGTAGCCAATTTATTAATAAAATAACGGTCATGAGAAATAAAGAGAATAGTACCAGGGAAATCTAATAATGCATCTTCTAGCACTTCTTTAGATTGAATATCTAAATGGTTTGTTGGTTCATCTAGAATTAAGAAGTTCGCTTTGTTAAGTAATAGTTTTATTAAGACGATACGTCCTTTTTCACCACCAGATAAAACATCAATTGTTTTAAATACATCTTCACCTTTAAATAAGAATGCAGCACAGATATTTCTGATTTCTGTATTATTCATATCAGGATAAGCATCATGTATTTCATCAAAGATTGTTTTTTCAGGAGATAAAGAAGTCTGTTCCTGATCATAATAACCAATCATCACCTTAGAACCTAAACGAATACGTCCATGTACAGGTAAATAATCTTTAAGAATCAAATGGAACATAGTTGTCTTACCTACACCATTAGGACCAAGTAAAGCAACTCTTTCACCTTTCTTGACTTCAAAAGACACAGAATCGAACAATGGCTTATCAAAAGCCATCGCTACATCATCTACTTTTAAAACATCATAACCACTCTCTATTTCAGGCTCAAATGCAAAACGGATACTAGAAGGAAGACTTTCAGGTCTTTCTACCTTCTCCATACGTTCAAGTGCTTTCTCTTTAGATTCAGCACGTTTTACCTGTTTTTCACGGTTATAAGATTTTAAACGATCAATAGACTCCTGCATACGTTTAATATCTTTTTGGTTATTTAAATAGTGTTTTAATTCTACATCACGATCATGCTTCTTGATTTCAGCATATTTAGAATAATTACATTTATAGATTTTACTCTTACCATTCTCTATTTCCATAATAGAAGTAGACACTTGATCAATAAAATAACGGTCATGAGATACTACAATTACAGCTTTATTATACTGTTTTAAATAGTTTTCTAACCATTCAATAGAATTTACATCAAGATGGTTAGTCGGTTCATCAAGTAATAATAAATCGGGAGAACGTAATAACAACTGACCTAACGCAATTCTTGTCTTCTGTCCACCAGATAAAATACCAATAGGTTTATACCACATATCCTCATCAAAACCTAAACCATTGAGAACACCTTTTACCTGTGACTCCATGGCATAACCGCCTTCATCCTGAAACTTAGATAATAAAGAATCATACTGATTCATGATTGTATCTAAATCATTTGTGACAGCCATTTCTTGTTCCAATTCACGTATACGTTTCTCTATTTTCTTTAAATCTTCAAAAGGTTCTTCCAATGTTTCATAAATACTCTTATTAAGATCAAACTTATGTTCCTGATTCAATGTACCAATACGAATATTCTTTGCAATAGTCATTATACCATCATCATAAGCTTCTTCATTTAAAAGAATTCTAAGCAATGTACTCTTACCAGCACCATTAACGCCAATAATGGCAAGTTTATCATGCTCTTCTATATGGAATGTTATATTTTTTAGGACTTCTTTTCCTGAATAAGATTTAGATAGTCCTGAACAAGATAATATCATTTTTCATCACCCAATGTATTGTACCAATTTAACGAAATAAATACAAATTATCTTTGTTTTTTATATTGCACAGATAATAGTATATGTGTATAATTGTATACAATAAGAAACAAGGGGGAGAAGATTATATGAATCTAGCGTATAAAATCTTGAATGCACATCTTAAAAAAGGAGAATTAGTCCCAGGAACATCTATTTGTATCGGAATTGATCAGACTTTAACACAGGATTCTACAGGTACAATGGCTTATCTTCAGTTAGAAGCAATGAATGTAGGTCATGTTGCAGTAGAAAAAGCAGTCGCTTATATTGACCATAACATGCTTCAGACTGGTTTTGAAAACATGGATGACCATGAATTTATTAAATCTGTTGCAAGAAAACATGGTATCACATTCTCTAAACCAGGTAATGGTGTCTGTCATCAGTTACAGCTTGAAAATTTCTCACATCCAGGTAAGACGCTTATTGGTTCAGATTCTCATACACCAACATGTGGTGCAATGGGTATGATTGCGATTGGTGCAGGAGGACTTGATGTCGCTGTTGCCATGGCAACAGGTAAGTATTATGTTCAGTGTCCATCAGTATTACAGGTTAAACTAACAGGACGTAAAGCACCTTGGGTATCTGCAAAAGACGTTATCTTAAAAATCTTACAGGAATTATCTGTAAAAGGTGGAGTTAATAAGATTGTTGAATATACAGGTGAAGGTTTAAGTGATCTTTCATTAACTGACCGTGCGACTATCTGTAACATGGGTGCAGAACTAGGTGCCACTACTTCAGTATTCCCAACAGATGAAAATACTTCAGCTTACTTAAAACAGCAGGGTAGAGAAGATGAATATGTTGAAATGAAAGCAGATGATGATGCAACATATGATGAAACTATTGAAATCGATATGTCTACATTAGTTCCTATGGTTGCTCAGCCTCATTCACCAGATAATGTAGTAGATGTAAAAGAATTAGAAGGTATGAAGATCAATCAGGTAGTCATTGGTTCTTGTACAAACTCATCTTTACCAGATATGATGCGTGCTGCAAAGATCTTAAAAGGTCGTAAAGTGGCTGAAGATGTTTCTTTAGTTATCGCTCCAGGTTCTTCTTCTATTCTTTCTATGCTTGCACAAAATGGTGCTCTTGCAGATATGATTCATGCAGGTGCAAGAATTCTTGAATGTGGATGTGGTCCTTGTATCGGTATGGGACAGGCTCCATTATCAAAAGGTGTTTCTTTAAGAACAATCAACCGTAACTTTAAAGGACGTTCTGGTACAAATGATGCAAGTGTATATCTAGTATCTCCAGAAGTTGCTGCATTATCTGCAGTCAAAGGTTATTTATCACAGGAATTTGAAGATGATATGGTATTAGAAGAAGTACCAGATACACCATTTGTGAAGAATCCTAACTTCTTTATTAGTGAATATATCCCTGATAATGAAATTTATATGGGACCTAACATCAAGCCAGTTCCTAGAGGAGATAAGTTAACAGATACAGTAAGCGGTAAAGTTGTATTAAAAGTAGGAGACAATATCTCTACAGACCATATCGTACCTTCTGATTCTAAACTACTTCCATTCCGTTCTAATGTCCCTCATTTAGCTAAGTTCTCATTCTCTAAGGTAGATCCTGAATTCTATAATAGAGCCGTTAAAAACAATGGTGGTTTCATTGTAGGTGGAGATAACTATGGACAGGGTTCATCAAGAGAACATGCTGCATTAGTACCTAACTACTTAAAGATCAAAGCTATCTTCGCAATTTCATTTGCGAGAATTCATCGTTCTAACTTAATCAACAATGGTATTCTTCCACTTGTTATTGATGCGAAAGATTACGATTTCTTTAATGATCAGGATGATTATGAATTAAGTGATTTATTAGCATCTGTAGAAGAAGGTAAAGACATTGTAGTGACTAATAAGAATACAAATGAAACAATTACAGCACATCTATCATTATCAGCACGTGAAAAAGTCATGATTCAGTATGGTGGATTATTAAATGCAATTAAAGAACTAGGAGGAGATTTCTAATGAAAGCAGTACTTATTCCAGGTGATGGGATTGGACCAGAGATTTCAGCAAGTGTTGAATCTATCACAAAAGCAATGAACCTAGATATTGAATGGGTTAAATATAGAGCAGGTGCAGAATATGCAAAAGAAACAGGTGAAGTATGGGAACCTGGTCTTGTAGATGCCATTGAAGAATACAAATGGGCATTAAAAGGTCCTACAGCAACTCCAATTGGAACAGGTTTTAGAAGTGTGAATGTCGCATTAAGACAGAAATTCTCTACTTATGCCAATGTACGTCCTTTACGTAACTTCAAGGGTATTGATTCTAAATATGAAAATATTGACTTAGTCATCATTAGAGAAAATACTGAAGATTTATATAAAGGTATTGAATATATGCTCACTGATGATATTGCGAATGGTGTTAAGTTGATCACTAGAGAAGCTTCTACACGTATTTGTCGTTATGCATTTGAATATGCACGCACAAATAACAGAAAAAAAGTGACAGCCATCCATAAAGCCAATATAATGAAGTATACAGATGGTCTTTTCCTTGATTGTTATAGAGAAGTGGCAAAAGACTATCCAGAAATAGAAACACAGGAAGA
>NZ_DAWDDM010000036.1:0-11432 GCF_052354645.1 Catenibacterium sp. | reverse complement strand
CAATTGCAGATATGTTAACTAGAATTCGTAATGCGAATCAGCAGAAACATGAAACTGTTTCTATCCCTTACTCAAACCTAAAGAATGATTTAGCAAACATCTTAAAGAATGAAGGTTTTGTTACTGACTTCGTAGTAAATGAAGAAGGAAATCATAAGAATATTGTTATTACATTAAAATATAAAGGTAACGAAAGAGTTATCACTGGTTTAAAGAGAGTTTCTAAACCAGGCTTACGTCAGTATGCTAAAGTAAACGAAATTCCTAAAGTATTAAATGGTTTAGGTATCGTAGTATTATCTACTTCTCAAGGACTTATGACTGATAAAGAAGCAAGAGCTAAGAATATCGGTGGAGAAGTATTAGCTTATATCTGGTAATAAAATTATTTAGGAGGTCAAACAATGTCTCGTATTGGTAAAAAGATTATTATCGTACCTGAAGGTGTAAACGTAGACGTTGCTGCTGATAACACTGTCACTGTTACAGGTCCTAAGGGAACTCTTACTAGACAGTTCTCTAACTTAATTACTATTGAAGTTAATGGTAATGAAATTGAATGTAAGAGACACAGTGAAGAAAAATCAAACAAGCAGTTACATGGTACAACTAGAGCTTTACTTGCAAACATGATCGAAGGCGTTAAAGATGGTTTCTCTAAGAAACTTGAAATCGTTGGTATCGGTTATAGAGCTCAGATGCAGGGTAATAAATTAGTAATGAATATTGGTTATTCACACCCAGTAGAAGTTGAAATCGAAGAAGGTGTGAAAGTTGAATGTCCATCAGCTACTGAAATCACAGTATCTGGTATCTCTAAAGAAAGAGTTGGACATGTCGCTTCAGTAATCAGAGCTTGGAAGAAGCCTGAACCTTATAAGGGTAAAGGTATTAAATATTCTGATGAACATATCATCAGAAAAGAAGGTAAAACTGCTGGTAAGAAGTAGTTATAAACTAAGGAGGAAAATCGAATCATGGCAAAGAATGAATCACGTAACGTTATCCGTTTAAGACGTCATGCTAGAGTTCGTAATAAGATTTCTGGAACTCCAGAAAGACCACGTCTTAATGTGTTCCGTTCAAACTCTCATATTCATGCACAGATCATCGATGACACTAAGGGTGTAACTCTTGTATCAGCATCTTCTGTAGACATGAAGTTAGAAAATGGTTCAAACATTGAAGCAGCTGCTGCTGTTGGTGCAGAAATCGCTAAGAGAGCACTTGCTAAAAATATTGATGTAGTAGTATTCGACCGTGGTGGATATATCTATCATGGTAGAGTAAAGGCACTTGCAGAAGCTGCAAGAGAAGCTGGATTAAAATTCTAAGAGGGAGGTCAAATAATGGAAGAACGTAAACCTAGAGAAAATTCTAGAGAAAACTCTAGAAGAGGCAATAACCCTAGAAGAAATAGAAAAAACAACAGAAGACAGAGAGCTCCTAAGGAATTCGAAACTAGAGTTGTTACTATCAACCGTGTTACTAAAGTTGTTAAGGGTGGACGTAAAATGCGTTTCGCTGCTTTAGTAGTAATTGGTGATAGAAAGGGTCGTGTTGGTTTCGGTACAGGTAAAGCTAACGAAGTACCTGATGCAATTAGAAAAGCTGAAGAAGCTGCTAAGAGAAACCTTATCACTGTTCCATCAATTAATGGTACAATCCCTCATGAAATTACAGGTAACTTCAAATCTGGTTCAGTATTCTTAAGACCAGCTGCAAAAGGTACTGGTATCATCGCTGGTGGACCTGTCCGTGCAGTAGTTGAATTAGCAGGTTACTCTGATATCTTATCTAAGTCACTTGGATCAAGAACTCCAATTAACATGGTAAGAGCAACAATCGAAGGTTTAGCATCATTAAAGACTGCTGAACAGGTAGCAGAATTAAGAGACATCACAGTCGAAAAGATTTATGGATAGGAGGAGCGTAAAAATGGCAGAAAATAAAAAAGTTGTGATTACGCTTGTAAAAAGCCCTATTGGTGGTAAAGAAAACCAGAAGGCTACTCTTAAAGCGTTAGGATTAAACAAAATGCATGCTTCTGTTGAAAAGTATGAAACAGAAACAATCAAAGGCATGATCAACGCAGTAAGACACCTAGTAAAAGTTGAAGACAAGTAGGAGGTGTAAACAATGAAATTACATGAACTCAAATACAATGACGGCGCACGTCGTAACAGAAATCGTGTAGGTCGTGGTACAAGCTCTGGTAATGGTAAGACATCTGGAAGAGGTCAGAAAGGTCAGGGCGCTAGATCTGGTGGAGGTAAGAAACCAGGATTTGAAGGTGGACAGACTCCATTATTCATGCGCTTACCAAAGCGTGGCTTCACTAATCATAATGCTAAGGAATATGCAATCATCAACGTTGAAGACTTAAATAAGTTCGAAAATGGTGCTGTTGTAGATTTAGAAGCAGTTATGGAAGCTAAGCTAGTTAAGAAAGCATTAGACGGTTTAAAAGTCTTAGGCAGAGGCGAATTAAATGTTGCTTTAACAGTAAAGGCTAGCAAATTCTCAAAATCAGCTGTAAAGGCAATTGAAGCTGCAGGTGGAAAAACTGAGGTGATCTAAGATGCTAAACTTTTTTAAAGAAGTATTTAAAAAAGGTGAATTGCGTCGTAAGGTCGTCTTTACACTAGGTATACTATTCGTATTCCGTTTAGGAGCAGGCATTGTGATTCCTTATATTGATACAAGTGCAATCACAAGCGCCGCTACCTCTTCAGGAATCTTCGGAATTATGAATATGCTTGGTGGAGGAACATTGGAGAAATTCTCATTATTTTCTTTGGGGGTTTCTCCTTATATTACATCTTCTATTATTATTGAGTTATTATCTATGGATGTTATCCCAGCTTTAGCTCAATGGAATAAAGAAGGTAATACAGGTAAAAAGAAAAAGGATAAAGTAACTCGTGTGTTAACGCTTGCATTAGCAATAATTCAAGGTGGGTCATTGACATATGCATTCGATAAGGGTTATAGTATTCTAGCGAGTAGTTCTATTTGGACATATGTTTATGTAGTTATAGTTATGGCTGCAGGTTCTATGTTCACAATGTGGTTAGGTGATCAGATTACTATTAAAGGTGTAGGTAATGGTACTTCACTATTGATCTTCACTGGTATCGTCGCTAACCTTCCAAATAGTTTTATCTCGTCTTTTAAATCAATGGTTACATTCGGAAGTGCTTATAAGACTGCAACAAGCTTAGCTTGGTACATCTTATTTGTTATCGTATATTTAGCCATTGTCGTGTTTGTTGTATTTGAAGAAGGAGCAATAAGAAAAATTCCTATTATCTATGCAACAAATACACAGACAGTCATGCATACTAAAGAATCTACTAATCTTCCAATTAAGATTAATAGTTCTTCAGTTATTCCAGTTATCTTTGCTGCATCAGTTTTAGCAGCACCAAGAACAATCATCAGTTTCATGAAGTCTACTTCTACAACTCAGATGATTGACAATATCTTGAATTATCAGAAACCTATAGGATTCGTTCTCTATATCGTTATGATTATTCTATTCACATTCTTCTATTCTAATTTACAGATTGACGCTAAGAAGATTAGTGAAGATTTAAAGAAGAGTGGTGGCGCAATTCCTGGTGTTCGTACTGGTGATGATACAAAGAAATATATTGGAACTGTCTTAAATCGTGTAACTGTGGTAGGATCTTTATTCCTAGCAATCATTGCATCTATTCCAATCATCGCTCCAGAAATCTGGAAGATGACATCAAATAATGCATTGTCTCTAGGGGGTACAGGATTGATTATCGTAACAGGAGTTGCGTTAGAAACTGTAAGAGCAATAAAAAGTATGTTGACAAGAAGAGAATATCATGGTTATATAAGAAAGTAGCAATTAGAAGGAGGAATAGAATTTGAATATTATTCTTATGGGCCCTCCTGGGGCAGGCAAAGGGACTCAGGCTAAAAAATTAGTGGAGGAGTACGGCTTGTACCAGATCTCAACTGGTGACCTTTTTAGAAAAGCTTTAAAGGAAAAAACAAAGTTCGGGGAAATTGCTAGTTATTTTATTCAATTTGGGCTTCTTGTTCCAGATGAATACACAGTTGAAATGGTAAGGGAATTCTTAAAGGAAAATATTGATTCTTTTAAGAACGGTTTTATTCTTGATGGTTTCCCAAGAACTATCATTCAGGCTAGAGAACTAGAAAGTATCGCGAAAGAATTTGGCTTTGATATTGATGCTGTCATCAATATTGATGTGCCATCTGAAAAGTTAATCAAGAGACTTTCAGGTCGTAGAACTTGTAAGGATTGTGGAACCACTTATCATGTCGTTTTCAATCCACCAAAAACTGAAGGCGTATGCGACAAGTGTGGTGGAGAACTCTATCAGCGTCCTGATGAGAGCGAAGAAGCTGTACAGGTTAGACTTGATACTTATGAAAAGCAGACTAGACCACTTATTGACTATTATACAATGAAGGGCGAATTAACTAACGTTAATGGCGACCAGTCTATGGATGCTGTTTATGCAGATATCAAGAAAAATCTGGAGGCCAAATAATGATTACAATCAAGGATGAACGTGAAATTGACCTAATGAGACATGCTGGTCATGTTGTAGGTCTAGTTCATCAGGAACTCGCTAAATGGCTTAAACCGGGTTTAACAACAGAACAGGTATCTGATTTCTGTGAAAAGATTATAAGAAAGAATGGTTGTACACCATCTTTCTTAAATCTTTATAATTTTCCTGGTGCTGTTTGCACGTCTGTAAATGATGTTGTCGTTCATGGCATTCCCAATGGTTATGTACTTAAAGATGGAGATATTATCTCTGTGGATGTAGGTGCATGCTGGAAAGGTTATCATGGGGACTCTGCGTGGACATTTGCGATTGGCAATGTATCTCCGCAGGCAAAACATCTTATGGAAGTATGTGAACAGTCGCTTTATGCTGGTTTAGAACAAGTTAAACCAGGTAACAGAGTTTCTGATATTTCACATGCTGTTCAGACTTACCTTGAAAGTCATGGCTGCTCAACGCCTAGAGACTATACAGGACATGGCATTGGCACAGAGGTTCATGAAGATCCTAGCATTCCTAACTGGGGTGAACCAGGCAGAGGACCAAAATTAAGAAAAGGTATGTGTATTGCAGTTGAACCTATGGCGCATTTAGGCAAAGCCGAGGTTAAAGTAATGGATGATAATTGGACAGTTAAGACTGCAGACCATTCATTAGCTGCACATTATGAACATACTGTAGCTATCACTGAAGATGGCTATGAAATCATGACAAAGGTACATAAGGAGTTGATCGATTTTGGCAAAGAAGAAAGATGACGTAATTGAAGTCCAGGCAACGGTCGTAGAAACATTACCAAACGCAATGTTTAAAGTCCAGCTGGATAATGGAGTAGTTATTTTAGCTCACGTTTCTGGTAAAATCCGTATGAATTACATTCGCATTTTACCAGGGGACAAAGTAACAGTAGAAATTTCTCCATATGATTTAACACGTGGGCGAATCACATTTAGACACAAATAGATCTTCCCAAAGGAGGCAGACACAAGATGAAAGTAAGACCATCTGTAAAACCAATCTGCGACAAGTGCAGAGTAATCAAGCGTAAGGGTAGAGTAATGGTAATCTGTGAAAACCCAAAGCATAAACAGAGACAAGGTTAATTATTTTTAGGAGGAACAATAGACAATGGCTCGTATAGCTGGTATTGATATCCCACGCGATAAGCGTGTGGTAGTTTCTTTAACTTATATCTATGGTATTGGTCCAACAACAGCTAAGAAAATCTTAGCAGCTGCTGGCGTTTCTGAAGATGTTAGAGTAAAGGATCTTACAGAAGAAGAAGAAACAAAAATTCGTAAAGAAGTTGAACATATTAAAACTGAAGGTGACCTTCGTAGAGAAACTCAGTTAAACATTAAGAGATTAATGGAAATTGGTTGCTACAGAGGGCTTCGCCATCGTAAAGGACTTCCAGTACGTGGACAGAGAACTAAGACTAACGCTAGAACGCGTAAAGGTAAAGCTACTCCAATTGCTGGAAAGAAGAAGTAGTAGGAGGCAGAACAAATGGCAAAACAAGTTGTACGTGGTAAAAAACGTGTAAAGAAGAATATAGCAAAAGGTATTGCTCATGTTCATTCAACATTCAACAATACAATCGTAACAGTTGCTGATGAACACGGTAACGTTATTAGCTGGTCAAGCGCTGGTGCTCTTGGATTCAAAGGTTCAAGAAAATCTACTCCATATGCTGCTCAGATGGCTGCTGAAGCTGCTGCAAAGGCATCTATGGATCATGGTATGAAATCTGTTGAAGTATGTGTAAAAGGTCCTGGTCCAGGACGTGAAGCTGCTGTTAGAGCTCTTTCAGCTGCTGGTTTAGAAGTAACTGCAATCACTGACGTTACTCCAATCCCACATAACGGATGTCGTCCACCAAAACGTCCTCGTGGATAATTTGATTTATATTACATTTATATAAAATAAATATCTCAAAGAGGAGGGAAACAATGCAAAAGTTTGAAAAAGCAAATTTCACTGTTGATACATACAATGAAGATGAAAATTATGGTAAGTTTATCATCGAACCTTTAGAAAGAGGTTTTGGTACTACTTTAGGTAACTCTTTAAGAAGAGTATTATTATCATCTATGCCAGGTGCTGCAGTATTTGCAGTAAAAATCAATGGCGCTATTCATGAATTCTCAGCAGTTGATGGTGTCTTAGAAGATGTTACAGCTATCATCTTAAATATTAAGAAATTAGTATTCGAATTAGATTCTGATGAAGATGTAACAATGGTTATTGATGTAACTGGTCCAGCTACTGTAACTGGTGCAGATATTCAATGTCCTTCTGAAGTTAAGATGATTTCTAATGATTTAGTAATTGCTCATGTTGCTGAAGGTCAGCATTTCTATATGGAAATGTATGCTCATAAAGATAGAGGTTACATGAGTGCAGATCAGAATAAGAAGTTCGTTAACAGTGTTGACGTAATTCCTACTGATTCTATCTTCTCTCCTGTTGTTAATGTAGCATATTTAGTTGAACCAACTCGTGTTGGTCAGTCAGCAAAGTATGATCAGTTAACTATGGAGATTACAACTGATGGTTCAATTAAACCTCATGAAGTTCTTGCAATTGCTGCAAAAGTATTAGTTGAACATTTAAATATGTTCGTTGAATTAACTGATCAGGCAATGAATATGGACGTTATGAGTGAAGTACAGCAAGATACAGGTAACAAGGTTCTTGATATGACTATTGAAGAACTTGACCTTTCTGTACGTTCATACAACTGCTTAAAGAGAGCAGGAATTCAGACTGTTCAAGAATTAGCTTCTAAGACTGAAGACGATATGATTAAGGTTCGTAACCTTGGTAAGAAGTCTTTAAAAGAAGTTAAAGAAAAATTAAATGAATTAGGTCTTGGTTTTAAACCAATGGACTAAGTTTATGGAAGGAGTACACTAATGGCAAACAATAGAAAATTAGGCCGTGTATCTAGTCATAGAAAAGCTATGTTACGTAACTTAGCTACTGATGTCATCATGCATGGTAAGATTGAAACAACTGCTACTCGTGCTAAAGAAGTACGTAAAGTCGTTGATAAATTAATCACTCTTGGTATTAGAGGAGATCTTCATGCAAGAAGACAGGCTGCTGCTATTCTTCAGAATGTAGTAGATCCAGCAACTGGAAAGACAGCTGTACAGGTTCTATTTGATGATGTTGCACCTAAGTTCAAAGGTAAGAACGGTGGTTATACTAGAGTTATCAAAACTTATAACCGTAAAGGTGACAATGCCCCAATGGCAATCATCGGATTATTCTAATCACAAATCCCCTATGGTTTCATAGGGGTTTTTATTTTCCTCTATTTTGTAAATGGTATTCACAAAATCATAAAATGTAAGTGCTTCTCTTTGTCAACTAGGTTTAAAGTAGTTTTTAAATCATTGTTTATGAGTAAATATAAGACTATGATGAACTCGTAAAGAAAAGAGGAGGAAGCAATTATGAATATAGATGTTAAAAAGATTTTAGATCAGGCAAAGGACTCATATGATCGTTATTTCAAGGATGCACCAAAATTACCAGAAAACCATGGACAGGATGTAGTCTTTGATAAAGAAAAGATGAAGGAAATCATCAATAAAAAAGTAAATCAGCTTGAAGGACATGTTAATAACTTAAATACACTTAAGAAAGAACTTGAAGGTGAATCTGCAATGGTTCTTAATAACACATTCTCTAAAGATAAAGAAGAATATACTAAGACAACTGTTAACCAGATGCTTAAAGATTATGAAGAAGAAAGAAAAAGAATTGATGATTTAGAAAAGAAGCTTGATGAAATCAAGAAATAATGGAGGAAATAATTATGAACACTAACAAAATTATTGAAAAAGCAAAAGAATCTTATGATCGGTACTTTAAAGATGCACCAGTTTTCCCAGAAAATCATGAACAAGATGTAGTTTGTAATGCAGAAGAAATCGAAAAAATCATTGATAAAAAGAAAGCTCAGTTAGATGGTCATGTAGAAAACCTTAATGCATTAAAGAAAGAAATCGAAGTTACAGCAACAGATAAATTAAATAAGACATTTACTGATGATGCTGCTGAATATGCAAAGAAAGCTGTTAATCAGATGTTGGCTGATTATGAAGAAGAAACTAACAGAATTGCAGATTTAAAGAAAAAATTAGCTGCTCTTAAGAAATAATACCAGATGAATTCTGGTATTTTTTCATACTCAAAATTCATTCACACAATTTCACATTGTAAGGGAATTCATTTGTATACGTTGTTTACAATTGAAAAAATACTGTTGTCATCAAGTAAATTCTTGATTATGATACAACTGTAATCGGAAATGAGGGAGTCACTAGTATGAAATCAAACATAAAAAGCCTTCAGCAAGCTTCTTATACAAATTCCAATGACCCTCGACAAGTCAGCAAAAAGCGTCCAAAACCTTCAGTAAATCAAACTCCCACTTCCGATCACTATAATATATCTTTGCATATATTATCCACTCAGTTGAAGTGTGATGACAAAGATGAGCTTTATAAGAAGGCTATTAGTAAAGCAAAAGATTCATTCAATCGTTATTTTAATGATCAGAAACACTTAAAAGACATTGATAAGAATAACGATATACTTATAAATGTAGAAAAACTAGAGAAAACATATGATAAAAAGAAGAATCAATTAATAGGTCATATGGAAAATCTAGAAGCAATAAAAAAAGAACTAAATGAACGTGCTAAAAACAGCATAGGGCATTATTTCTCAAAAGAGAAAAATCAATACTATATGGATGAAGTCGATCATCTTTATTCTAGCTATCAAGAAGAAAAAAGACGACTGAAAGAATTTAAACAAAAGATAGAAGACTTAAAGAAAACAGCCTAAAAGCTGTTTTCTTTGCGTTTTAGACCTCTTTTCACTATAATGGGCGATAGAGGTGAAAACTATGATCATTCATCAAATTGAACAAACACATTTCAGTGATTCTGAAGCACTCATTATCCAATTTATTTTAAATAAAGGCATGGATATCAAAAATATGACTACTAAAGAGATCGCTGAAGCAACTTTTACTAGCCCTTCACTATTAATACGTATCGCAAAGAAAATGGGTTATGATGGCTGGAATCAATTCAAAAAAGCATTTCTAGAAGAATTAGAGTATATGTATGCATCTCAGGACATCGATGCGTCTATTCCGTTTCTAATAAGTGATGATATTTCTGTTATATCAAATAATATATTTAAACTACATGAAGAGACAATAGAAGATACAAAACACTTGATGAAACATGATGATCTTATGAATGCATTAAAACTCTTAAGAGATGCCAAGTATATTGATATATATACAAGACCTAATAAACAACATTTGGCTCAATCTTTTGCCCAGAAGATGTATTCTATTCAAGAACGCATCGATACTGTTATGATATCTGGTAATGACCTAGTTCAAGCATCCATGAGTAGTCCTGAACACTGTGCCATTATTATCTCTTATTCTGGTGAAACAACACATATAATCCATCTTGCGAAGAAACTAAAAAGTAAACATACACCAATTATTGCGATTACAAGTATTTCTAAAAGTACACTTGTTAAATTATCAGATGTGAGCTTAAGAATCTCATCAAGAGAAATGTTGAATACTAAGATTGGTGATTTTGCATCCACTGAATCTATTACCTGTATATTAGATATTCTTTATAGCTGTTATTTCTCACTTAACTATAAAGAAAATCTTAACTATAAACTTGGTATTGCCGGGGAAATAGATGATCAGTACTCAGAATATGAATATATTGATGAAACAAAAATAAAATGATACACTTAGAACACGTGTTTTAATAATTAGGAGGCTAACTATGGCAAATGCGGTAGACATAAATAATCTAAGTTTTGAGTACGAAGAAGGTGCCAAAACAATTGATCAAATTTCTTTTTCAGTACCTAAAGGCAGCTATACAGTTGTATTAGGTCATAATGGTTCTGGTAAAAGTACGATTGCGAAATTAATTATTGGTTTACTTGAACCAAAAACAGGTGATATCACTGTAGATGGTATCCACTTAGATGAAGAACATCTCTATGATGTTAGAGAAAAGGTAGGTATTGTATTCCAAAATCCTGATAACCAGTTTATTGGTTCAACAGTCAGAGATGATATTGCCTTTGGTTTAGAGAACCTATGTGTTCCTACAGAAGATATGGAAGATATCATTCAGACATATGCGCAAAAAGGCAACATGACTGAATTCCTAGATCATGAACCTACAAAACTTTCAGGAGGACAGAAGCAGCGTGTCGCCATTGCAGGAATCCTTGCAATGCATCCATCTATTATTATTTTAGATGAAGCCACAAGTATGCTTGATCCTCGCGGTAAGATTGAAATCAACAATCTTGTTCATGAACTCAATCAAACACAGAATATGACTATTCTCTCTATTACTCATGATATAGAAGAAGCAGCTCTTTCAGATCATGTCATATTATTAGATAATGGTCATATTATTGATGAAGGAACTCCTGAAAAAGTATTAACACAAAAGGAAGAGTTAGAACGTATTGGCTTAGATGTACCATTTGCCTATAAGATTTCTAAAAAACTTCATGATTCAGGCTATCCAATTAAACCAATCATAAATAAAGCAAAGTTGGTGAAAGAATTATGTCAATTGAATTTAAAAAAGTAAATTATATATATGGAGAAAACACTCCATTTTCATATATTGCCTTAAAGGATGTCTCTTTAAAAATCCCTCAGGGTTCCTTTACAGCTCTTATTGGTCATACTGGAAGTGGTAAATCTACTCTCATCCAGCATATCAATGCCTTTCGCTTTCAGCGCTTCGCTGATTTCACGGCTTG
>NZ_DAWDDM010000035.1:0-11518 GCF_052354645.1 Catenibacterium sp. | reverse complement strand
GAGTGAGTTATTATGGTAAACGCATTTTTCGTCGCTTTGGCAGTATTCGTAGGCGTTGGAGGACACGAATTATTCGGTATGGTCATGTTAAGTAGACCAATCGTTGTTGCACCTCTTACTGGTTTATTGCTAGGAGATGTTCAGACAGGTTTATTAGTTGGAGCATCTTTAGAATCAATCTTTATGGGAGTTGTCAATGTAGGTATTTCAAGTACTGCTGAGCCAGCTCTAGCTGCAGGTCTTGCTACAGCATTTACAATTCAGATGGGTGGAAATGTTGGTACTATTATTCCAATCGTATTCCCACTTGCTGTATTAGGTCTTCAGTTCATGAACTTTATTTTCTCATTCGTTATTGGTCCATTCGCACCAAAATTTGAACAGCTAGCTTTAGAAGGTAAAGATAAATCAATCACAGCCCTTCACTTTGGTTTATGGGTATTACACTATGGTTTATATGCTTTAATTCCATTCTTTGCTGTATGGTTAGGATCTGATGTAGTGCAGACAATCTTACAGTCAATTCCTAAGGTAATCATGAATGGTTTAACAGTTGCTGGTAACATGCTTCCTGCTGTAGGTATGGCTATGTTAATGCAGATGTTATGGGATAAGAAAATTGGTATTTACTATATTCTTGGATTTGTTGCAGTGGCTTATTTAAAATTACCACTTATCGCTATCGCGGTATTAGGTGTTGTTATTGCATTAGTAACAGCACAGCGTGATATGCAGTTAAAAGATATGATGGCTAAACCAGCTGTTGCAAGCGCATCAGCTAATGAAAGTGAAGAGGAGGACTTTTTCGCATGAAACTAATGAATAACATTGATAAAGAAGAAAAGAAATTAATCAGAAAGATGTTCTGGAGATCAGGTGCTATGTATGCATCTGTTAACCCAGTTACTATGGGTGGTGCAGGTTTCTGTTATGCTATGATTCCATTCATCAACCATTTCTATAAGAATGATGAAAAGAAAAGACGTGAAGCTCTTGCAAGACATGTCTCTTACTTCAGTACTACAGTACCTCTTGCATCATTTGTAATGGGTATTGCTGGTTCAATGGAAAAAGAAAACAGTGAAAAACCAGACTTTGATGCTAATGCAATTGGCTCTATTAAAACAAGTTTAATGGGTCCTTTAGCTGGTATTGGTGACTCATTATTCTGGGGTGTATGGAGAGTAGTTTGTGCAGGTCTTGCTATTGGTTTTGCTAATGCTGGTAACATCCTTGCTCCAATTATCTTCTTAGTATTATTCAACGTACCAAACTTCTTATGCAGATACTATGGTGCATGTTTAGGATACTCTTTAGGTGCTAAGTATATTGAGAAATTATATGCAAACGGCATGATTGAAATCCTTACAAAAGCAGCAGGTATTGTTGGTTTAATTATGGTTGGCGCTATGACTAGCCAGACAGTCGTATTTAAGACAATTCTTGAATTCAAGATGAAGGGACAGTCATTAATGAATGTTCAGTCAGCTCTTGATAGTATCTTTAAAGGTATCGTTCCATTATTAATGACATTTGGCTGCTATAAGCTATTAAATAAGAAAGTCAACGTTATCGCTATTATCTTTGGTATCGTTGCATTAGGAATCGTTTTATCACTATTAGGTATTTGCTAATTAATACCACAGGAGGTCGCTTTGAATACAATGAAATGCAATCCATTCTATATGTTAAGAATCAAGAATGGAATCTATAGTACAGACAATGCAATCAGTTATTATCGCAATAAGCTTCCAGATGATACATTTTCATTTGATTCATCTAATCAAAAAGTTCAAGCCAATCTTGATGAATTTGGCACAATTAAAAACCTTACCTTCTTTCATCACAACTACTACATGGAAAGCAAACCAGGTGTCTGGGTAGGAAAAGACTTTGTTCAAGAACATGATCTTTCTATCTCTATTACCTGGAACGGTAATAAAACTGAATTGAAATCTGATAACTTAGATGTCATCGCTGATCTTGCAGATAATCTTTTTCCAAGAAGTATTCATCATTTTACCTGGGGAACAGTCAGCTTAATTGCTTGTGCACCTATTACTCGTGATGGAGAAAGATTAAGCAGTTTAATGTATGCCATTATCATTGAGAACCAAAGTGACTCGCAAAGAGAAGGAGCCTTAGAACTCCCTTCTCTTTATAAAAAGAAATACTCTGATACAAGAAATGTATTAATAGAATGCCGCGAGACACAATCTCACAACAGTATTTCATTTACTTTACCACCTCATTCTCAAAAAGAATTCATGATTGCTTTCACTGATCCTAATGCATATCAGGATACACAGAAACTGTTTAGTAGAAGTATTGATGAATGGTTAGAAGAAACACGTCAATATTATAAACAATGCATAGGTAAAGTCCATTTTGATAACGATCCAATGGCAGGGTACTTAATTGAAAGAGCCTATCAGCAGGCGTCTGGAGCTTTCGCCATGAATGGGTATAATCAAATACTTGGTTCAAATTGGGGCACTTATCCCGTTACTCCTCATATATGGAATAAAGATATGTATTATTCTAGCTTGCCTTATACAATGACCGAACCAGACCTATGTAAAAAAACAATAAAATGGTTTGCCCAATATGGTATCAAATACCCAGGTACTAAATTTGAAGGCGGCATCTTCCATTCATTAAGTAATTCTCTATCAGTGATTCTACTTTCTGGTGCGTATTATGATTATTTTGGTGATCATCATTTCTTTCTGGATAATGAAGATTTATATAAACAGATGAAGGAAATCCTTAACAAAGTCATTACTTCTAGAAATCCAGGTGAACCACACCTATACCACAGTATCTGGATTTCAGATGCCTACTCCCTTGGTACATATCATACAGGATCAAACATTTGTGTATATCGTGCATGTCGCTCCCTATCAAGACTTGCACTTGAAATCTTTGACGAGAAGGAATATGCGATTGAACTAGAAAATGAAGCCCAGGCAATCAAAAATGATATAGAGAAATATATGACTGTAGAAACGAATGGTCATCGTATTTTTCTAGAAGGTATTGCGTCACTTGATCTAGATGCAAAAGAACATATGTCAGATGAGTGTTATCGTAAAGAGATGCTTGATCAAGGACTTCAGTTCTTAACTGATGTGAATCATGACGGTACTATCACATTAAGAATGCATGATGGTGAAGAATCAGACACTACATTATTGAAATATTATGGCTATGAGGCAGGAGACAGAACAACTCACTATGGACAATTCAGTTCAAGTGATGAGAATCCTACTTATAGTAAACTGAGCAGAGGGATTAAATGGGGTAACCAGTCAGGTGCAACATTCCCAGGATATATTTCAATATTGAATGGTGCAGATAATGTAGAAAACTGGAGTGGAGAAAACGGCAGATTTAAAGAATTAGAAAGACTAGCTGATTTAGATGGCAGCTGGTGGTGGTGGCCTTATAAAGTAGGGTCACCTACTGGAGATGTCACACGAATGAACAGTTGTGGTAAATGTGGATGGGCATCAGGTATCTTCTATATCTTGTTCATTACAGAATTCTTAGGAATCAACTATGATGCACCAAATAAACACTTAACTATTCATCCTAAGGAATTTATTGGAAACTTCTTCTGGGAGGATTTCCATATCGGTGAATCAAGATTTGATATCAAGGTAACTGATCAGCACATTCATATTACCAATAAAAATAATTATTCAATTACTGTCAATCAACATGCAGTAAAGGAAGGAGAAGATTATGAATTTACTAAGTAATATCATGACTTATAAAGGAGAACGTTCTAGAGCTGTATCACCAGAAAACCCAACTGGTGAAAAAGGCAAAGCATGTATGGAAGCAAGTGCTTTAGGTCCATCAAGAAAAGGACGTGGAAGCATTAAATTACCTATGGGTGAAGAAACAGTGATTGCGGATATTAAAGGTCCAGGCATTATTAGACATATGTGGATGACAATCCGTGAAAATACTGAAAAAGGCAGCTTTGTCATGAGAGATGTTGTCTTAAGAATCTATTGGGATGGTAGTGATACACCTGCAGTAGAAGCCCCTATTGGCGATTTCTTCTGTAATGGTTTTGGTGAAAGATGTGATGTTGCTTCTTTACCAATCGTTGTGAATCCTACAGGAGGGATGAACAGCTATTTTGAAATGCCATTCGCAAAAAGAGCAGTCATCACAATGACAAATGAACATCCTAAAGATATTACATCATTCTTCTATACTATTAATTATGCTGAAGTTGATGCTTTACCTGAAAATTGTTTATATTTCCATGCTTATTGGCGCAGAGAACGTCAGACTGAGCTTGCAAAAGACTATGTCATCTTAGATGATGTAAAAGGTAAAGGCTACTATGTAGGTACTTACCTTGGCTTAACTGCACTTGAAAGATATTGGTGGGGCGAAGGAGAATTTAAGTTCTATCTTGATGGTGATGAAGATTATCCAACAGTGTCATCAACAGGTTCAGAAGACTACTTTGGTGGTGCCTGGGCATTCCATCAGAAAGATGAATTAGGAAGACCTTCAGTTAAACCATATTCTAACTTATTCTTAGGTTATCCATTCTATTCAACAAAGGATAAAACAAGAGAAAGATTTGAAACAGGTAAGTTGAATGCTGTTCATGCCTTTGGTAATGACAGCCTTCCTCGCCATGGCTTATATAGATTCCATATCTTAGATCCAATTGCCTTTGATGAAGATATCAAAGTCACATTACAGCAGATTGGTAACGATGATCTTTCATTATATGAAAGACAGGATGATGTTTGTACAGTCGCTTATTGGTATTGTGATCATAAAGAAGGATTCGATAAAGAATTCCCAAATAGAAGAGCAAGACTCCCAAGATAGTCAGACAGGAAGATATCCCTATATCTTCCTTTTCATGCGTGTTGGCATTAAATTGTTTTCTAACAGTTTTCAAGTTATAATTAATTAAGAGCAAGGAGGTATCATGATGGATGTAAAAGATAAGGTTTATATATCACTTCAAGAATGCTTAAATGAGTCTGAAAAGATTCCTACATCTCAGATTGCAGACAATCTACATTTAAGTAGACAGATTGTGACGCATTATTTAAATCAGCTTTTTGATGAGGGAAAAGTAAAGAAAACAGATACAAGACCGACTTACTGGTATATTGAAAAAGAAGAACAGAATGCACCTGTCGAAGAAGAATTAGATTCAGAAGTATTTGATTCTATGATTGGTGCAACAGGAAGTCATAAGAAAATAGTAGAAATGTGTAAAGCCTCTGTTTCTTATCCACCAAATGGTCTTCCAATTCTTATTATTGGTGAAAGTGGTGTAGGTAAAAGCTATATCGCAAAGCTCATTTATAAGCATGCATTACAGACAGGGAGTATCGATAAAAAAGCACCTTTTGTCGTATTAAACTGTGCAGACTATGCCAATAACCCTGAACTTCTTTCTGCTACATTACTTGGTTATAAGAAAGGTAGTTTCACAGGGGCTGATTCTGATAAGACGGGATTACTTCAAGAAGCAGATGGTGGTTATCTTTTCTTAGATGAAGTACATCGTTTATCATTTGAGAACCAGGAAAAGTTATTTGTATTTATGGATACAGGTAAATATCGTCCTCTTGGTGATTCTAAATGGAGAAATTCAAACGTACGATTCATATTTGCGACAACAGAAAACCCTCAGGAAGTCTTATTAGAAACATTCAGAAGAAGAATTACATTACAGATTACTATTCCTAACATTACAGAACGCCCTTTACAGGAACGTATAGAACTCATAGAAACATTCTATAAAGAAGAAGCAGAAAAGATTAAAAAGAATCTCACTATTTCTAGTGGAGCTGTCAAAATGCTTTGTTTCTCTAAGTTCCCTGGTAATATTGGTAGATTAAGAAATTTAATTCAGGTTAGCTGTGCAGAAGCTTATTTCAAACACGGTAAAGAAGACAATCTTCTTATTTCTGAAGCAGAACTTATTCATGCAGGGGGAGATATACCTGTCAATACAACAGGATTTCAGACTGAACGTAATATGGAAATATCCATTCTATGGAATCAACCTAAAGAATATATCCATCAGGAATACTATGATGAATATCATATCGAAATCATCGATCTCTTTCATAAGATAGAGACTGCATCATGGAGCCAGATTGACCAGCTCTATTTGAATTTCCGCGCAATTTTAAGAAAGATTAATCCTACACATAACAACTTAACAGAACAGCGTTTCTTTATGCAGGTCAGTAAGGATATATTGATTCGTTATGGTGTTAAAATGAATGATTCCTGTGGTAAAGAATTATATTTACTTTATATAACATTCAATGAAATGCATATTGAAAAAGAACAGGAATGGAAACTTAAAACTTATTTTGAACAATCATGCCCTAGAGCTTTCTATGTTGCAAATCGCATCATTATTGAATTAAAGAAGTATGAATTACATCTAGAAGATAATCTTTCATTTTTATTTGCATTAGCTATTCATGAATATATTAGCGAATCTTTAGAATTAAATGGTCTTATTGCAGCCCATGGTGATACAACAGCTTCTAGTATTGCGAAGGTTGTCAATCAGGCCTGTGGTACCTTTATTATGGAAGGTATTGATATGCCTATGGATACAACACTTGATCAGACTGTCGAAAAGGTACAGAACTATCTCTTACATTCTGCTAAGGGTAAAGGACTCATCTTACTTGTAGATACAGGATCTTTAAGTAGTATGTATTCAAAGATTAAAAATAATTTATCTGGTGATTTGTTGATTATTAATAACGTTTCTACCGCAATCGCATTAGATGGTGGCTTAAAGATGTTAGGTCATGGTTCATTTGAACAGATTGTAGAAAGCACAAAAAGAATTAATAGCTTTGATGTTCAGTTCTTTGAAGGATTATCTAAGAATAAGAATATTATTATTTCATGTATGTCCGGTGTAGGTATTGCGGAAAAGATACAGGAAATCATGAAGAAGACATTAGGAGACTGTGGTCTTGATTTTGTAACTATGGAATACAAGAAACTTCTTGATTTAATTAACGAAGATGATCATAAGAACTTTGATCAGACTCTTATGATTCTCACAACATCTCCTCTTCATGATGGTATTTCTACGCCTTGGTTAAGTGTCTATGATATATTGGATGGTCATGGTGAAGAAAACTTATGGAATGCGTTAAGAAGTGTAGTCACACCAGAACAATTTGAAGCATTGAAGAATGAATTTGTAAGATTCTTTACAATTGAAGGTATTGTCAGCAGACTACAGTTCCTCAATCCTACAGTCGTTATTCAAGATGTAGAAACAATTCTTCATCGTTATCAGGATTACTATAAGATGGAAATGTCAGGTCATATAAGATTAAACCTCTATATGCATATCGCATTTATGTTTGAACGTCTAATGACTGCAGATGATATAGATGATGAAGAAGAACCTACAAATCCATCACAAAAAGAATTCTATCGTATCTCAAAAATTGTTTTCCAGGATGTAGAAAAGAAATACCGTATTCATTTAGATAATTATGAATTATCTATATTGTATGAATTATTGAGTAAAGTCATTAAGGAGCCAATAGGCTTAGATGAAGCTTGAACTTAAACATAGTCAAAAACATCAAATATATCAGAAACAGATTGAAAAGAATCAAATTCTACAAATGGATGTCCAGCAGCTTCTTGCCCACATAGAGAAGATTTCTTTTGAGAATCCATTAATAGATACTGATGATATGATAGAAAGTACTTCTGATATAGGAAAAGAATTTGATATCGATAGTCTTTCAAGAAAATCAGAACAGACTTTAAAGGAAAACATTCACTGGCAATTAATAAACAAGGATATAGACAATAAAGAATTAGTAGAATCTCTTGTAGAGTTATTAGATGATAATGGATATCTACGTCTTTCAATTCAAGATATTTGTACTTATCTAAAATGTGATGAGAAAGAATATATAGAAGCTAAACATGCATTATTCAAGCTAGAACCTCCTGGACTTGGTGCAGCCACTTTAAAGGAATGTCTTCTTCTTCAATTAGAGCGCCTCGAAGAAACAGAAGATATTTATAAGACAAAACAACTTATTAAAGAATGCTTAGAAGATCTTTCAAAAAGTCATTATCATGCTGTTTCTAAGAAACTTGGCATATCACAAAACAAAGTAAGAGAACTACTACAAATCATCCTAACATTAAATCCTCGTCCAGCAAGTAGCTTTAGTTCTTCTATTGAAGTCAATTATCCTGTACCAGATATAATAATCAAGGATAATGCTGTACAATTAAATCCAGTAATCTATAAGGATATAAACATCAATACAGGCTATTTATCTCTTGAATCAGAAAGTAAAGAAACTAAGAAATATATAGAATCTAAACTAAGACAAGTTTCCTGGCTGCAACAATGTCTCACCCAAAGAAAGAATCTAATATATGATATTGCGGTCTTTTTACTAGACTATCAACAAGATTTCTTTATGAATAGAGGCTCTTGCCACCCACTTTTACAAAAAGATCTAGCTATGTTACTTGGAGTACATGAATCTACAATCAGTAGAGCCATTAAGGATAAATATATATATTGCGATAAGGGCTTTATTCTTCTAAGTGATCTCATTCCAAAGGGAACAGAAGATAACTCTGTTGATTCTATCAAAGAAACAATCAAAGAAGTTATTGATAATGAAGATAAGAAAAAGCCTTTAAGTGATCAGAAAATCACCAATCTCTTAAAAGATAAAGGTATTGAAATATCTAGAAGAACAGTAGCTAAATATCGTTCAGAATTAAATATTCCAGATGCCTCTGGTAGAAAGTACATAAAAAAGTAGAACTGCTGTTCTACTTTTTTAATAGCCATTCTTTAATTCTACTTTGTGATGTATCTACATCACTTCCTCTGATTGCGAGACCTTTCATTACTTCTGCATATTCACGGATGTCTGATTCAGTAGAAGAGAGTCCTGATCCTTCATGTGTACAAAACGGATAGATTTTCTTACTATTCCAATCAAAACTTTCCAAGAAAGTATAGACAGCCATAGGCATAGTGCCCCAATAATTAGGATAACCTAGATATATTTCATCATACTCATCAATACTCTCAAGCATATTTTTCAGCTCAGGTCTTACATTTTTCCTTAAATCATCTTTTGCTTCTTTAACACATGTATCATAATCAGCTGAATAGGGATGTATCTGTTTTATTTTATATAAGTCAGCCCCTATCATATCCGCAATCATTTTTGCGGCTTTTTCCGTATTTCCTACTTCTATGTATTTCTTTGTACCACCAAAATAATTCTCATCCGCTCTAGAATAATAAGCTACTAATTTCTTCATCTCATAATCCTCCTATATCTAGGATAACAGTCGGTAGGTACTCTCGGTCAATTGTTTTTTTGGTAATGACTATGTATCACGTATTCTACTTTCTGTTGTGTGAATAACTAGAAATCCATCAAACAGATCTTAATAGACACACACCACTGATCATAATCAGCCTCATAACATGAATACACTCTTGCATGAAGTATCTTACCCGCATCCATTAATCTAGCAAAAACACTATTATCCTTCTTTGGAATATACCCAAGTTTTTCCCTATCTGTAGTCATCACCTTAATCGCATTACTATCATATTTATTATCTGCTTCTCTTTCTAATAGAAGAGGTACATTCTTCTCAAGTCCTTTAAATACATCTTGATTATCTACATAACGTGTTCCTGCAATATCAGTAAAAGATAAGAATATTTCATTCATTAAAGGCATAATCACATTCTCTATACCATTCATTTGTACAGCTTCTAAAACCATATTTCTCATCTTGCTCATAAGTGCTCCTCCTAACATGCATGCATGACTTTTGTAAAACTATGATATTGTTTATTTAAATCATTTCTATATGATCTATATTTCAATATTTCCTTCTTCAGACTCTTTTCTTTTTCTTGAGGTGAGTAAGGTGGTTGGTTGACATAAAAATCAATTTCTTCTTTTATACTATTTATTCTGATCATGAGATAGATAATATCTATATTATGTCTTGTAGAATGTGTCTCATAATCCACCAGTGCCTCTATATTCATCAATTCTTTTAAATCATTATATCTATATGAATCAATGGAACGTTCCCACAAAGGATGTTCTTTATCTATTCTTTTGATGATTCTCTTAAATATCCTCTTTGCCTGTTTCATTCCATCAGTATTAAGAGATTTCTTTATTCTTTGTTTATGATTCCTTAAAATCTCTAACTGATGCATATAATCTTCTTTCACAGCATCTATGTAACTGTCTATTTCTTCTTTATATATCTTGATATGAAGATTATTGCACCTTTGACAATAGGCAAGTCTTTTCTTTAAGAAAATGCATTCAATCATGAGGCCATAATATTCTTTATACAAATTTCTAAACATCTGATAATATTTCTTCTCATTCTCTTCAACATTATTCTTTAACTCATCTCGTTTAATAATCAAGCTTCTGTATAAATCAATTAAGTATTCTTGAGTAACAGGTGTATGTTCCATAATCTATCCCTCCTTAACTACATAATACTACTTTTACTCAAACAATGTTTTAAGTATCTTTCCTATAAAGTATCTTTTTAGGCGTTCAAATATTTTTTGTGTAATGACTATGTACCACATATTAACTATCTTGCTATGTGAATAAAAAAGACAGAGAGTCACTCCCTGTCTACAATACTTTATAAATTGCTTCACTGACACTACTTACTACATCATTGACCTGTAACTTAATATCTTCAGGAGGAAAATATAAGTAACTAAATATATCGATTATTGTGATTAAATGTGATCAAATCTACTCAAAGGAGAGTTTTAAAATGAACACATCAAATTTCACGAATTATAAACCAAAGGATTTTTCTAAACTTTTAGGCGTATCTGTATAACGTTGGGATAGAGAAGAAACTTTATAGGCAAACCGAATTATAACTAATAGGCGTTATTGCACTTATGATCAGTATTTGCTAAATCAAGTTGTACTTTTAAGATTTTGTAATGTGTAGGGAATTATTGTAGAGCAGTGTATTGAAGGTTATGGAAACCCTGTAACGATTTATTGGATGAAGTAATGGAAAAAAATAAAACCGCAATTTGAATATCTGCAAACCATATGTTAGTGAAAATTAAATTTCATAAACACCTATTAAACGGCGTTCTCGAGATTAAACCTAGTGCATGGATTTTCTATTTGTTCTATAATTAGATTAGAAACCGGATGGAGCTGAGCTATAACCACATGTCAAATAAAGTATTAAGGCCTAAGAAGGATTCTATCTTTCAGTTAACCCAGAAATGTCTATTCCAGTAGTATTGAGAACTGTATTGAATTCTTCAAATTCATAAAATGATCTGGTAGCTTTTTATGTGATTTTTACGGATGTTACAGCATCATTCGCTGCATTCATACAATATTTTTCATAGATGTACTCTTCTTTTAGGTGTTTTCCTTTTCTTTTATGAAAATAAAGG
>NZ_DAWDDM010000034.1:0-11537 GCF_052354645.1 Catenibacterium sp. | reverse complement strand
CATTTCTTCATGATCAGTTTCAATAACTGGTTCTTCTTTGACTTCTTCAAAAACCTCATCAAGAGGAATAGTCATCTGTGCAAGACTTGGTTTGAAGGATGCTTTTTCTGTTTCTCTAGTAGATGGCTTATAAGTGAGATTCTTTTTGGATAAAGCCTCTTCCAAACCCTTAAGTAGTAATTCCTTTAATTCTGTTTCTTTAGAGAAACGTACTTCTAGTTTTGCTGGATGAACATTTACATCTACAAGATATGGATCTACATCAATCTCTAACACTGCAATTGGATAACGTTTATCAGCTAAATAACGACGATAAACCTCATTGATTGTATTAATTGTTTTCATATTCTTGACATAGCGATGATTCACTAGAGTAACAATATGATTCTTTGAAGAACGAGATGTATCAATTTTAGATATATAACCAGCCACATGAAACTCTTCATTGCCAAAATCAACATGAATCATATTTTTTGCAACAGGAATGCCATAAATTTCACTAATAACTTCTAATAAATTATTTCTTCCATTTGTTTTGAATATTGTTTTATGGTCATGAATAAGTGTAAAAGATATTTCTGGATGAGCGAGGGCTAGACGCTCTACATAAGAATAAATAGCTGCGAATTCCGCATTAATAGACTTCATATATTTAAGTCTAGCAGGTACATTCTGGAAGATACGTTCTACCGTGATCTTCGTACCGCGATTCATTGCCACACTACCTACATTTTTTCTTTTTCCAAATTCATATTCTACTTTTGTATTTTCTTCGCCATTGTTTGTTTCAAGAGTAAAGACACTAATAGAAGCAATAGAAGGAATAGCTTCTCCTCTAAAGCCTAATGTAGTGATATTAAATAAATCATTTTCATCTACAATCTTACTTGTTGCATGACGACTAAAGCATAGAAGTGCATCCGCACGATTCATTCCTATACCATCATCAATCACACACATCTTGCTTGTACCACCCTGTTCTACTAGAATAGTGATACTTTTAGCATTAGCATCTATACTATTTTCTGTCAACTCTTTAATAACACTTGCAGGACGTTCAACAACTTCGCCTGCTGCAATCTTATTGGCTAGATTTTCACTTAATTGTCTAATATGTCCCATAGTTTCTCCTACAACATTTTCTTTAATTCAATTAATGTACTTAATGCATCAAGTGGTGAGAGACTCATCGGATCAATGCCTTTGAGTGTTTCTTCTACAGCACTTGTTTTTATAACTGGTGTCACTTCAATATTTTGTAATTTTTCTTCAATATTATTGTCTTCTAGTGATTTTAATATGGCATCTGCACGTACAATAACTTCATCAGGTAATTTTGCGAGTTTAGCAACATTGATACCATATGACTGACCAGAGGGGCCATCTTCAATATGATATAGGAAATGAATAGAATCACTAGATACATCAGCACCTGCATGAACATTCTTAATAGAAGTGCCTTCCATACGTGTTAATTCATGATAATGTGTTGAAAAGAAAGTCAATGAATGATTATGGCTTGCAATATATTCTAAAATGCCCTGAGCTAAAGCCATACCATCAAATGTCGCTGTTCCTCTACCTATTTCATCAAATATAATAAGTGAGTTTTCAGTCGCATATTTCAAGGCATTATTAGCCTCCAGCATTTCTACCATGAATGTAGACTGACCACTAATTAAATCATCACTCGCACCAATACGAGTAAAGATTGCATCAAAGACTGGAAGAGTTGCACTTTTTGCAGGAACAAAGCATCCAATTTGTGCCATGATCATAATTAAAGCCATCTGTCGCATATAAGTTGATTTACCACCCATATTTGGTCCTGTAATCAACATAATTCTTGCATCCTGTCCTAAAGATATATCATTTTTTACATAACTTTCTTCAGGAATGACTTTTTCTACTACAGGATGTCTTCCTTCTTCTATTTGAATAATATGATCATCATTAAATGTTGGACGTACATAACGATTATAGCTTGATACATCAGCAAATGTACTAAATACATCTATCCTAGCTACAATCTTTGCAACATCCTGTATTTCATGTACATAACCCTTAATATATTGTCTTACCTGAGTAAATATTTCATATTCTAATGCAGCGATTCTATCCTGTGCTGAAAGAATCTTATTTTCCATATCTTTAAGTTCTGGAGTGACAAATCTTTCTGCATTGGATAAACTCTGTTTTCTTGTATAGTTGAATTCATCCTTTACTAAAGGTAAATAGCTTTTAGTGACTTCAATATAATAGCCAAAGACACGGTTATAACCAATCTTAAGACCTTTGATTCCTGTACGTTCTTTTTCATTTTCTTCAAAAGTCATTAACCATTTCTTACCGTTCTTACGAATATCACGTAATTCATCCAACTCTTTATTGTATCCATCCTTGATAATATTTCCTTCTTTAATAACTAAAGGTGGATCATCTACAATTGCTTCATCAATTGTATTAATAATACAAGACAAATCAACAAGCTGCATAGCTTGTTCATTCAATTTAGGATGATCAAGACTGAGTAGTTCTTGTTTTAATTCAGGAATTTTCTTCAAAGAAGAACAGATCCACTTTAAATCTCTCGCATTCACATTTCCAAAAGCCACTCTAGAAGCCAGTTTTTCAATATCATAAATATCATTGATCATATGAGTCACTGTATCTCTATCTAGAGGGTTATCCATGAATACTTCTACAAGATCAAGTCTTTCTTCTATCTTCTCTTTAGAAATAAGAGGCTGATCAATCCATTGTTTTAATAAACGACCACCCATTGCACTATGTGTATGATCTAATAGCCATAATAGTGTGCCATATTTCTCATTATTCGCATTTTTAGTAAGTTCAAGTGCCTTCTTTGTGACACTTTCCATATAAACATAATCTTCCTGTTTAACTTCTACAATTGTCTGAATATATTCTAATTCTCTCTTTTGAGTATCAATTAAATAATTCAATAAATTAGCACAGACCTTGATTTGTTTTAAATCATTGATATTATCAAAGATTTTCTTGTAGTTATCTTTAATTGTTTCATTCTTAAAAGGAGACTGCATCACTCCATCAATATGAATAGAATCATCTTCTACAACGATTTCTTTAATACCTAATGATTCAATCTTATTACGTAATAGATGTTCCTTCTTTTCTAGGTTTAAGCAATAAAATTCCCCTGTAGATAAATCAGCATAAGCAAGTGTATAAGAGAAATCAAATACACCTAAAGCCCCAATAAAGTTATTCACCTTCTCGTTTAACTTAAAGTCCATTAAAGTACCAGGTGTAACAATCTGAACAACACCTCTTTCTACAAGACCCTTGGCTTTAGGATCAGATAGCTGTTCTACAATAACAACCTTATGTCCTTGTTTGACCAATTCTTCTACATAACCACTTGCAGCATGAAATGGTACACCACACATTGGTACGCGTTCTTTAACACCTGCATTTTTACCTGTTAACGCAAGATTTAATGCTTTTGAGGCAATAGCTGCATCATCAAAAAACATTTCATAGAAATCACCAATACGATACATCACAATAGCATCTTGATGATCTTTTTTTAATTCTAAATATTTCTCCATCATGGGAGAGTACTTTTCTTTTTTCAAAATGATACTCACTCCTAACTCTCTCATTATAGCATATTTTTAGTCAATCATAAGATGTAATGCTAAGAGAGCACTCTTTTCTAATTCATCTATTGTTGTATATTCACTTACACTATGACAGTCATTCATAGCACAAGCCACAACTATTCCTCTAATGCCTTCTTTCACATATCTATTATTATCAGATCCACCATGAGTAGAAATAAGACGAGGTGTTAATTGAAGATTATGGCATGCATTTTTAAAACGTTCAACAACTTCTTCATCTTCATTGATCTTATAAGCTTCAATGTGTATATAATCATCATACTCTATAGATGCATGTTCTTTAATGGCTTCTTCTTCAAAAACAGTATGAATATGTTTACTCCATTTTAATGCATCCTGATGATCAAAACTTCTTATTTCTCCAGTAATAACGACTTCTCTAGGAACAATATTTCTTCCTTCTCCACCCTGAATTGTACCAAAGTTCACTGTAGTCTTATCATTGACATGACCATTAGGAATTCGATTTATAGCACTTGTTGCAATCTTTAAAGCATGAATTCCATCTTCAGGATTAAAACCTGCATGAGCGCTTTTACCTTTTACATTAATCTTAAATGAAATAATAGAAGGTGCTTCTAAGGCTGCTAGACCTACTTGTCCTGCTAAATCAAATGTATAACCAATACGTGACTTGATACGACTAAAGTCATAATAAGTACTTCCTGCATCATAAGGTTCTTCTGCCACACTAATAGCAAGTTCTATATCTCCATGAGGAAGATCATTATCTTCTATTGTACGAATGGCTTCAATATAAGAAGCAAGAGCACTTACATCATCAGCACCTAATACTGTTGTCTCGTCACTTGTAATACGCCCATCTTCATGAATAATGGCCTGTTTTCCTTTACCTGGTGAAACAGTATCCATATGTCCTGAAAAGATAATAGGTTCTTTGTTTGTATGGCCTTTTAATACAGCATAAATATTACCTGCTTCAAAGCCTTCTATAGGCATTTCTATGCATTCCATATGACACTCTTTAAAAATATTCATTAAATAGTCTTTCATCTTCTTTTCATGATAAGATTCACTATCAATAGATACCATTTCACAAAATGTCTGAACAAGTCTTTCTTTATTAATTTGCATAAATACTCCCCTTAAAGTCAAAAAAATGGAAGGAATAATATCCCTTCCATCCTCCTATTATCTGTTACCTGAATTTGAAGAATCCTTTAACAATACGTCATGTGCGCCACCTTCAACAATTGAAGTAGCAGACACAAGCTGGATCTTTGCTTTTTCCTGTAATTCAGCAATTGTAAGTGCACCACAGTTACACATTGTATGTTTCATCTTGCTTAATGATAAACCAACGTTATCTTTTAAGCTACCAGCATATGGTACATAAGAATCTACACCTTCTTCAAATGAAAGCTTCTTATCTCCACCTAAGTCATATCTCTGCCAGTTTCTAGCACGTGCAGAACCTTCACCCCAGTATTCTTTCATATACTGACCGTTGATGTTTACCTTGTTAGTTGGTGATTCATCAAAACGAGAGAAGTAACGACCTAACATGATAAAGTCAGAACCCATAGCTAAAGCTAAAGTCATATGATAATCATGAACGATACCACCATCTGAACAGATAGGGATATAAATACCAGTTTCTTTGAAATATGCATCTCTTGCTTCAGCCACTTCAATAGTTGCAGTAGCCTGACCTCTACCGATACCTTTCTGTTCACGAGTGATACAGATAGAACCGCCACCGATACCGATCTTGATAAAGTCAGCACCAGCTTCTGCTAAGAATCTGAATCCTTCACCATCTACAACGTTACCAGCACCAACTTTTACAGTATCACCATAATGTTCTCTGATCCATGCAATAGTGTTAGCCTGCCAAGCTGAGTAACCTTCAGAAGAGTCAATACATAATACATCTACACCTGCTTCAATTAATGCAGGAACTCTTTCTGCGAAGTCTCTAGTGTTGATACCAGCACCAACTACATAACGTTTAGATTCATCTAATAATTCATTAGGATTTGATTTTCTTGATTCATAATCCTTTCTGAATACGAAATAAAGAAGTCTGTTATCATCATCAATAATTGGTAAAGCATTTAATTTATTTTCCCAGATAATATCATTTGCTTCTTTTAAAGTAATATCTTTATGTCCGCATACTAACTTATCAAAAGGTGTCATGAAATCAACAACTTTTTCGTTTTCATCCATACGGCTGACACGGTAATCTCTACCAGTCACTAAACCAACTAAACGGCCATTTGCTGTACCATCTTCAGTAACAGCCATAGTAGAATGACCTGTCTTTTCTTTAAGTGCAAGAACATCTGCTAATGTATCATTAGCGCTTAAGTTAGAATCACTTGCTACGAAACCTGCCTTATAGTTTTTAACACGTC
The DNA here is from genome assembly GCF_052354645.1 of Catenibacterium sp. Lineage (NCBI taxonomy): Bacteria > Bacillati > Bacillota > Erysipelotrichia > Erysipelotrichales > Coprobacillaceae > Catenibacterium > Catenibacterium sp. Next base: position 5,488 of record NZ_DAWDDM010000034.1, on the reverse strand, counting down.
TTACCATTGCTGCCTGTGATTCAATTGTCTGTGAACCGTAGATAAATGAACATCCACCTTCTCTTGCTAAAGCAACTGCCATACCATCATCAGATACAGCCTGCATAACTGCAGATACAAGAGGGATATTTAATGAAAGTGCTGGTTCTTCACCTTTCTTGAATTTAACTAAAGGTGTCTTTAAACTAACATTCTGTGGCTGGCATTCTTCACTAGAATAACCAGGAATTAATAAATATTCATTAAAAGTGTGTGAGGGTTCATTAAAAATATGTGCCATAATAATCTCCTTTTTATATAAATTAGTTCAATAATAAACATTTAAAAACATTTAGTCAATAGCTTTTAATAATTCTTCATTGATGATTGTTTCAACTTGTATAAGGTAATCATTAACTTCACTTTTTAGATTCAAATAATTGACAATCAAAGGATGATTCTCAAAGTATTCTTTTTTGTCCTGATAGGCTTTTAACTCTTCATCAGTTAACTCACCAAGAGCCTTCTTTTTAAGAATAATCTGGCTCTCTTGTTTGATTTCATCTTCCAAAGATAATAATTCAGGATGTTCTCTTAAAGTCTTTTCATACTTCTTAAATTCCTGAATAAGAGGATCATTTAGAATCAACTGATTCAAAGAATTTGCTTTATTCTTAGTTATTTGATTCAAGCTGTTCTCCAGTTAACGCCCATGTCTTTGCTTCAGTTACACGAACATCTACAATCTGACCAACCATTGAAGCATCACCTTTAAAGTTAATAAGTTTGTTATGTTCTGTATAACCTGATAAAACATCTGGGTTCTTCTTAGAAGGACCTTCTACAAGTACTTTAACAACCTGTCCTAAGTATTTCTGATTTGCTTCATTGGCGTACTTATTCACTAATTCATTTAAGCGATATAAACGCTGTTCCTTATCACTTAGAGGAACATTATCTTCCATCTTTGCAGCTGGAGTGCCTTCTCTAGGTGAATAAACAAATGTATAAGCTAAATCATACTTACAATAGTTATATAAAGATAAAGTATCCTGGAATTGTTCTTCTGTTTCATTAGGGAAACCAACAATAATATCTGTTGTAATAGTACAATCAGGAATCTTTTCTTTAATCATATCAAATAGTTTCAAGTAGCTTTCCTTTGAATAACGTCTACCCATAAGCTTTAAAACTTCATCATTCCCCGACTGAACAGGTAAATGAATAGAAGGCATGATATTATCATACTTAGCGATAATATCAATCATATCCGCATTAAAGTCCCAAGGATGGCTTGTTGTAAAACGAATACGATCAATACCAGTCTTTGCGACAGCTTCTAATAATGTTGCAAAGTCAGTACCGTTATTTAAATCCTTACCATAAGAATTAACATTCTGTCCAAGTAATGTGATTTCTTTATAACCACTATTCTTTAATTCTTCTACTTCTTTGATAATTTCATCTAATTCACGAGAACGTTCCTTACCTCTTGTATAAGGGACAATACAATAAGTACAGAACTTATTGCATCCATACATGATATTCACCCATGCCTTATAGTTATTGGCACGATGACTTGGAAGATTTTCAATAACATCCCCTTCCTTAGACCAGACTTCAAGAACAAGTTCTTTTTCTAACATTGCCTGTTTTAATAAAACTGGAAGACGGTGGATATTATGTGTACCGAAAATAAGATCAACCTGAGGGAATTTCTCTAAGATCTTATTCACAACTACTTCTTCCTGTGCCATACAGCCACATACACCAAAGATTAGATTTGGTCTAGTCTTCTTGATATTCTTCAAGTAACCAATCTTACCAAATACTTTTTCTTCCGCATTTTCTCTAATAGCACATGTATTTAATAATACAACATCTGCCTGTTTTACTTCATCAGTATGAGTATACCCCATCATTTCTAAGATACCAGATAATGTTTCAGTATCTCTTTCATTCGCTTGACATCCATAAGTCTGGATATAATATGTCTGTCCTTTGCCAATTCCCACCATATCTGCAGGAATCTCAAATGCATCATCTAAATGCTGTACTTCAGTACGACCTCTAGAACGTTCATCTTTTAAAGAAGGACCTTTAAAATATTTACTATAATCTTTCATAAACGCTCCTTTTCGACACCATTATAACAAATACCCCTCATAAAAAAAACCCCCTAAATAGGGGTAAAAGTTTTAAATTAAAAACATATAGACAACAAATGGAATAGTGAAAACGGATATTAATGTTGTCATAAATATTGTCTTGGCTGCTAACCCACTGTCTCCGCCATATTTATTCGTAAATAATACTGCAGAACTTCCTACTGGCATAGATAACATAATCAAAGTCAATCCTCTTAGATAACTATCTTTGATTAAAAATGCAATTGCAGGATAAGCAATGACAGGGAAAATTAACTGCTTTATTATTGTATAAATATAAACACGTAGCTCATTAAATACATCTTTAATATTCATTGCCCCAAGTGTGACACCGATAATAATCATCGCGAGAGGTGTTGTCATATCTCCTACCATACCTGTAAAGTCTGTGATAATCTTAGGTGCTCTTATATGCAATAAATAGAGAATAAGTGCTAAGAAAGAACAAATCACACCCGGTGTAATCAAATTCTTAAAATTGAGTTTATTATTTCCCTGCTGCCCAATTCCAATCAAATAGACACCTAAAGTAAATAACATAATATTAAATACCATGCCAAATAAAGATGTATGGAAAACAGAATCATTTCCAAATATAGCTTTCATAATAGGATAACCAATAAAGCCAATATTAGAAAATACTGTCATAAAGACATAAAGACCTGTTTGATTACTTGGGACATGTAACAATTTATTAATAAACAATCCAATAAAAGGTGTAATAACATAAGTAATGACCGCAATACCTAAAATAGTGAAAATTGTTTTTGAGTCGCTATATTTTTCTGTGCATAATACAGAATTCAATACCATGCATGGTGTCGTGACCGATAAAACTAGAGATGTGAGTTTACTATTTGTATTCAAATCTAAAATATTTACTCGATATAATAAAAAGCCTAAACCCATCAACACAAATAATACAACCATCTGTCCAATAATCACATTTATATCCATAAGATCCCCTTTCTATCAAAAAAAGCACAGGGTTTAACCTGTGCCTTAAAATTACTCTTATCCAAAGAATCCATCAGGCTGGATTGAGAAGTACATATAACTTCCTTCTGGAGTCTTCTTGAATAAAGACTTACAATGTGCAGCAGCATCTTCTGGTGATAATTCTGTTTCACATTCGAAAGTAGCCTTAATACCAGCTTTACTTACATACTTCAATTCTACCTTATCATCCTTATATCCATCAAAAAAAGTAACTAGCTTCTGCACCTGTGCAGTCTGCATTAAAATTTTACATTTAGCCATAAAAAAATTGTCCTCCTTCAATAACTAGAACTATTATACTGTATTCTTTACAAAATGTGAAGACGCTTTCTTTTGTTTTTACTTAAACTTTACCTGTGGATCAATTCTGATTCTTTCAATGTTTGTACACTTGTTTCCATCAAAATGAAGCAATGTTGCACAAAGCTGTCCTTCATCTTCAACAACTCTAAAAGGTGTCATAATACCCTTAACACTACGTTCAATGATTGCTTCTTTTTCACACCCAATAACACTTTCATATGGTCCAGTCATTCCAACATCGCATTGGAAAGCTGTGCCCTTTGGGAGAATCTTTTCGTCACCTGTAGGAACATGTGTATGAGTACCTAATACTGCACTGACACGTCCATCTACATAGTAACCAAAGGCTATTTTTTCACTTGTTGCTTCACCATGGAAGTCAATGATATGGATATCACTGTTATCATTTTCTAATACAGGCTCAATAGCTTCAAATGGATTTTGAGGTTTTCCATCCATAAAAGTAAGGCCAAGTAAATTAGTCACTCTTATTTTTTTACCTTTTACCTCAATGACTCTAGAACCTACTCCTGGCATTGCAAGTGGCTTATTGAGTGGGACAATTAGCTTGTCCGCTTCATCAATATAATCAAAGATTTCTTTCTTTGAATACGTATGATTTCCCATAGTAATTAAAGAAATACCATAAGACAGTAATTCATCATAATGTTTCTGTAATAATCCTTTACCATGGCTTGTATTCTCACCATTCGCAATGACACATTCAACACTATATTTTTCTACAATTTTCGGTAGATAGGTCGCAATCATTTTACGTCCTGTCTTGCCAAAAATATCTCCTATAAATAATATATTCATTTTATTCACATCCTTAAAGAAAAAGTAGATAGGTTGGACCCTATCTACTTAGCTATTTCATTAGCACGAATCTCACGGATCACAGTTACTTTAATATGTCCTGGGTAAGTGAGTTCGGTTTCAATCTTTTCTTTGACATCTCTTGCAAGCTTATGTGCTTTTAAGTCATCAATCTTTTCTGGATTAACGATAACTCTAATTTCACGACCTGCCTGGATAGCAAATACCTTATCCACACCTTCAAACTGTTTAGGCAATTCTTCAAGTTTTTCAAGTCTCTGGATATAATTTTCAATTTTTTCACTTCTACTACCAGGTCTTGCAGCTGATAATGTATCTGCCGCAGAGATGAGTACTGCAATGATAGATGTTGCTGGAACATCACCATGATGAGATTCAATCGCATTGATTACAGTCGCATTTTCCCCAAATTTCTTAGCGAATTTAGCACCTAATTCAACATGACTTCCTTCCATTTCATGGTCTACTGCTTTACCTAAGTCATGTAATAAACCAGCACGTTTAGCAAGCTGCTGATTTAATCCAAGTTCAGAGGCCATAATACCGGCAAAATGAGCCACTTCGATTGAATGCTGTAAAGCATTCTGACCATAACTTGTACGATATTTTAACTTACCAATCATCATGACAAGTTCTTTGTTCATTTTTGATAGTCCTAATTCAAAGACAGCATCCTGCCCTGCCTTTAAAATAGTATCATCTAAATCCTTCTTAGTCTTAGCGACTACTTCTTCAATACGTCCTGGCTGAATACGTCCATCATGAATAAGTGTTTCAAGTGATAAACGAGCCACTTCACGACGAATTGGATCAAAACATGATAATGTAATCACTTCTGGAGTATCATCAATAATTAAATCAACACCAGTCGCATTTTCAATTGCCTTAATATTACGACCTTCACGACCGATAATACGCCCCTTCATTTCTTCACTTGGAAGTGCTACTACACTGACTGTGCGTTCAATGACTTCTTCCTGAGAATAACGATTCAAGGCATTCGCAATAATATCCTTTGCAAATAATGAAGCTTTAGTCTTTGCTTCATCTTCTTGTTCTTTGATATAAGCAGTGACTTCAGTCTCCATACGCTGTTCTACTTGTTTAAAGAGTTCAGCTTTTGCTTCCTGTGCAGACATAGCTGCAATTTTTTCAAGTTCGGCTACTTTTTCATCAATCTGATGTTGTAGCTTTTCTTC
>NZ_DAWDDM010000033.1:0-11703 GCF_052354645.1 Catenibacterium sp. | reverse complement strand
GGTATTAAATGAACATTATCAAAATAAATCATTCCGTTTTTCGCCTTTTCTAAAGCAGCTTTTCCATAATCAATAAATAAATTCTTAATCATAGTTTCATCATTCATAAAGTATTTACAATTTAGTTTCACTAATTGACCATTTTCATTAATTAGGCCTTTTTCTTTAGAAAATTCATATATTTTTTTAGCAAGTAAACTTTTACCTGTACCACTTTCCCCTGACAATAAAATAACCGGTTTTTTACCAGGATATAAAAGTGTTGATTTAATATCTTGAATAGACTTAGCAAGGCTTCCATTAAATCCTATTAGTTGATTAAATATAGAATCGTCTTCATCTAATTTATTATGTATTTTATAAAGTACCGGTCTCCCAGCTATTTTTTCTAATTTATTTTCTCTAACTAATTCATTCAAAATAGCTGATAAATTAGAACGTTGAATATTTAAATGACTTGCTAATTCTTTTGTTGAAAACACCATTTTAGAGGGATCGTTTTGATCTTTTTTTGTAGATAATTTATCAATATAAAAAAGAACCTCATATTTCTTTTTCATAAAATTTCTCCTTTTCTAAATATATTCATATTATAAAACAAAAAAAGAAATATGCACACTTTTATAAAGTCTACATATATTTCATATTCTCTATTCAACTATTTATTTCAATTCTATAGGTACTTTAACTTTTGCATAACGTACTTTTTTACCGTTCTCTTGAAAATAGTAATTTGGATAAGTTGCTGTCGCAATTCCACAAGATTTAATATTACGTTTTTTCAAATAAATAGATATATCTTTAAAAATTTCAGTATTTGGATATTCCCAGTTCTCATTAATAACAACTGTATTTAAACAATGTTGTCTTGGCATAACTCTTGCATCTTTTAAAAATTCTTGAGGAAGTTGATTATAAATAATTTCGGGTATCACAAAAAACCACTCTGTTACACTTTGTGAAGAATCATATTGTTTTACATCTGTTACTTGTGCTTGACTAATGAATGGGAGATATTCAAATAATTTTGCATAATATCTTGGATCATCTTTAGTAAAACAAAATTCTGATTGAGAAATTTTCGCATAAGGTAATAAATAACATTTAGGTTCAACAGTGATCCAATAGTTCCCAATATTATAAAAATCTGTTTCTGACTCAACCTTTAAAGTTGTTAAATAATCTATAAGATTTTTAGTTTCCTTTACTTCTGATTCTAATTCACAAATTTTATTATTTAAAATATCCGTTACTTTAGAAACAGGTATACCTTCAACATACTCTACTGATTCTTTCATAGAATACCCTATCTTTCGATTATATAAACATGCTAATAATGAAATAACATCTTTATTATCTAAATCACGATAGTTGTTTTGACTTATTCTTTTTGGATAAATCACTCCTTCTTTTTCATAATAACGTATTGTATCTGTAGATATGCCTAACAATTTAGCAGCTTCACTAATTTTCATAATATGATCTCCTTAACATTAAAGTTAGTCCAATGTTTTATTGATATAAAATTATATCATACAAGATTTATTTCTTCAATTTTGTGTATTTTTAGAAGATAATGTACCTAAATTAGATAAATAAGCCATCCTTGACTATAGAGTTACTCCATAAATTATAATTTATATATAATCAAATATTTGGAGGTAGAAAAATGGAAAATCGTGTTGTATTAGTTACTGGTGGAGCAAGTGGAATTGGAAAAGGTATGGTTCGTATGTTTGCTGATAGAGGTTGCCAAGTTATTATTTTTGATGTTCAGGATGACAAAGGAGAAACTTTAGCAAAAGAATTATGTGATCAAGGAAAAAAGGTTGTTTATAAACATGTAAATTTATTTGATATTGATGAAATCAAAAATGCCTATGTATGGATAAAAGAACAATTTGGAAAATTAGATTATGCTATGAATAATGCAGGATTTGGTATTCCAGCAAAGCCACTTGATGAATGTACCAGTGAAGAAGTTAATAAAGTAATTGGAATTTGTTTAATTGCTGTTACAAATTGTATGATTGAAGAAATAAAAATAATGAAAGAAAATGGTTTTGGGCGTATTGTCAATACGACATCTGGTGCTGGATTATTAGGAATCAAAGGAAACTCAGTTTATTGTGCAGCTAAGCATGGTGTTGTGGGTGTTACAAAAGCAGCTGCTCTTGATTATGCAACATCTAATATTACTATTAATGCTATCGCACCAGGAACTATCGAAACTGAATTAGTAAATTCACTCAAAGAAATCGCTCCCGATGCTTATAAACAAGCAGAAGAATCAAATCCAAGTGGTCATTTAGGAAAGCCAGAAGATATTGCTAATGCTGCAGTATTCTTATGTGAAGATGCATCATCTTTTATAAACGGTGTTGTACTTCCTGTTGATAGTGGTTGCGTAGCTGGAAAATAATAAAACTAAATTCGCACAAAGGTATTGAATTATATTATATTCATAAATGTTTTGTTTTTCAAAACAACTAACTCTAAAAGTTAGAAAAGGTAAGGATCTCTCCCATCCTTACCTTTTCGTTTTGATGCAATTGTTCTCTAATTTGCGATCAAATTAGAGCATTACATATTTTAATATGCAAGTTCATTTCAAAGCATAGTAAACATTGTACTCATTTTCATTTTACAAAAAAACCCAAATTGAAATATCGATTTGAGTTTTTTGAATTTCTCTGAATAAACGTATAAATTAACGTTTTGTGAATGGCACAATTGAGCGTGTTGCAAACATGGTAGGTGTTTCTATATGTTTAATAAGCTGGACAACTGCTTCCATGCCTAACTGATTTGGGCTTACATCAATAGAAGTCAGTGGTGGTTCTGAGAAACGTGCAAAGATAGAATTATTAAAGCTCACAATAGAAATATCATCAGGCACTTTCTTTCCTACTTCAGTAATTAGTCTAACCATAATGACTGCATAAATATCATCACATACCACAAAGGCACTCGGACAGTCATCACTTCTTAATAATTCAAGTATTTCATTGGGGTTATAGGAATAGCTCGAAGAAAGATTCTTAATATAGTCTTCTTTTATTTCATAGCCTGCTTCGGATAAAGCTTGTATATAACCAAGACGTCGATCTATAGAATATTGTACATCTTTTTTTTCACCAATATAACCGATCTTTTGATGTCCTTTTTTTAATAAGTATTTCACTGCCTCATAGCCTGCCTGGATATTATCTGTATCTACACTGACTGATGTAATGGAATTCATTGGTGGTTTACCAATCATAATATAAGGAATCATACGTTCTCTTAGATAGTCTGTCACAGAAGATTCAATTTTCGTATTTAGGAAGATATATCCTTCACAATCCGCAATTTCCATACTTGTCTTCATTTCTCTCGTATCGGCACCAGTAATAATATGAAGACTATAACGCTCTTTATTACACATATAACTAATTCCTCTTACTATTTCTAGATAGAATGGATTTTCATAGACATCTACCATAGAACGTGGAAAGACGACACCAACATCATGTTTCTTAATATGTGATTTATCATACACATAACCGAGTTCATCCATTACTTTACGTACTTTTTCTTTCGTTTCTTCACTAATAGAATAATGATTATTAATTGTACGAGATACAGTAGATGGAGATACACCTGCTTTTTTCGCGATATCTTTAATTGTGATACTCATTTAAATCACCTCACTTTTATTATACTTATTATTGTTGCGTTGCGCTAACATTTGCATATTATATGCGTAAATACCCTATTTTGTTGCATAAAATCTATTGTGTAAGTGTTTACAATCATTAAAATAGAATTTGTAAGAAAAAGGAAGTAAGACATAACCTTATTAAAAGGAGGAAAAAGAAAATGAAGCTTATGACACTTAACACACATTCACTAAGTGAATGTGATGAAAAGAATAAGCTCCAGACAATTGCGAATTTTATTCTAAATTATGATGTTGATGTCATTTGTTTACAAGAAGTCAATCAAAGTATGACTGCAAAAAGTATTTCTACCGACAGATCTTATGTCGGTAGAGACATTATTAAAGAAGACAATTATGCACTTGGACTAAGCCAATTACTTGGTGATCAATACAATTGGAACTATATACCAGTTAAAGTAGGTTATGGCAAGTTTGATGAAGGTGTAGCCATCTTCTCTAAGTACCCAATTGTGAATAGTGAAAATACTTTATTGACGCAAACCAATGATTATACGTTCTGGAAGAAACGTAATTCTCTTGGAGTAGAAATAGTAAAAGAAAACACACATTTTTGGGTTTATACAGTCCATTTAGGATGGTGGAAGGATGATGAGGAACCTTTCATCAACCAATGGCATAAGCTCAATGTTGTGGCGAATAAAGAAGTCTCTGTTTACTTAGCAGGAGATTTCAATGCACCTGATATTATTCCAAACCAAAGTTATGAGACTATTAAAGAAGATGGATGGTTTGATACACGTGACTTAGCGGATGATGTCCAAGGTCGTTTTACTGCTCAGGGTAAAATAGACGGATGGGATGAAGCAGTAGATGGTATGCGTATTGATTATATCTGGTGTAATAAAAAAGAACATGTAAAAAGCCATCATGTTGTATTTGATGGTACACATGAAGATGTAGTTTCTGATCATTTTGGATTATTTATGGAGGATAGTTTATGAGAAAAAGTGGTGTGTTATTATCCGTATCATCTTTACCTAGTAAGTATGGTATTGGTTGTTTTGATGAAGCTGCTTATAAGTTTGTAGATGATCTTGTAGAAGCTAAACAAACATATTGGCAGATTCTTCCTTTAGGTATTACTGGTTATGGTGATTCACCTTATCAGTCATTCTCTACTTTTGCAGGTAACCCATATTTTATTTCTTTAGATGAGTTTGTGAAATGTGGTTATTTAAAGGAAGAAGATCTACCAGAGGCAGATATAAACAGTGATTATGTTGATTATTCTTATCTCTATGAAAATAGATATGCATTATTAAAGAAAGCTTATGAGAATTCACATATTACTGATAATGAAGATTTTAAAGCTTACTGTAAGGACAATGCATGGTGGCTAGAAGATTATGCATTATTTATGGCAATAAAAGCATCTTATGATAACCAAGGCTGGGAAAATTGGCCTTTAGAATTACGTTTAAGAAATGATGCGTCCCTTACCGAGAAACGCAATGAACTAAGTGATGATATTAATTACCATAAGTTCTTACAGTACTATGTATGGAAACAATGGTATGCATTAAAGGATTATGCGAATAGTAAAGGGGTAGAAATCATTGGTGATATTCCTATCTATGTTGCATATGATTCATCTGATGTATGGGGACAGCCAGAATTATTCCAGCTAGATCCTGAAGTAAAACCTACTGCAGTTGCAGGTGTACCACCTGATGGTTTCTCTGCTGATGGACAGCTTTGGGGTAATCCACTTTATGACTGGAAGAAACATAAGGAAACTGGTTATGCATGGTGGATTCAGAGAATTGCATATTGCAAGAAAGCTTACGATATTGTACGTATTGACCATTTTAGAGGTTTTGATGAATATTTCTCAATTCCTTATGGTGATACAACTGCGAGAAATGGACATTGGGAAAAAGGTCCAGGCTACGACTTATTTAAGACAGTTGAAGAGTCTTTAGGTAAGATAAATGTTATTGCAGAAGACTTAGGTTATTTGACTGATACAGTTAAACAGATGGTCGCTGATTGTGGTTATCCAGGTATGAAGCTATTTGAATTCGCATTTGATTCACGTGATTCTTCTGGTACAAGCAACTACCTACCTCACAACTATACAGAAAATTCAGTTGTTTATACTGGAACTCATGATAATGAAACAATGATCGGATGGCTTAAAAATATTTTACCTGAAGAAAGACAGATGTTGAAAGACTATCTACACTATGATGGTGATGATGACACTGTATTAGTGGATATGAGTATTGATTGTATTATGGCAAGTGTAAGTGATAAGTGCATTGTACCAATGCAGGATTACTTAAAGCTTGATAATACAGCACGTATGAATAAACCTAATACTTTAGGTAATAACTGGATGTGGCGTTTAGATAAGAATTCCTTTAATGATTCATTAAAGGAACGAATGCGTAACATTACAGAAAAAACAAACCGTATTTAAAGGAGATTTTCTCCTAATCAGGGTTCTTAATGAACTCTGATTTTTTTATTGATTTTATCTCTTATATACTTTATTTTATAAACGAGGTGTATAAAATGAAAAGAAATTATCCAAGTATTATTATTACTCCTGAAGGAGAAAAATGGCTCGATAAAGGGCAGATGTGGATGTATAAGAATAATCTAGGTAGTCTAGATGATTCTATTGAGAATGGTTCTTTAGTAGATATTATGACAACTAAAGGACGTTATTTAGGTACAGGTTTTCTTTCTAAAGAAAGTCATATTACAGTACGTATCTTAACTAAGGATCAAAATGAAGTGATTGATAGAGACTTCTTTAAAAAGAGAATTCAGTTTGCCTATGATTTTAGAAAGACAGTAGAAAAAGATAACTTAACTAATTGTCGTCTTGTATTTGGTGAAGCTGATAGCTTACCAGGCTTAACTGCAGACCGTTATAATGAAATCATTGTGACTCAGATTACATCCTATGGTTTAGATTTAATCAAGGATATGATTTATGAATTATTATTAGAAGTATTAAAAGAAGATGGTCAGAATGTATCTGCCATCTATGAAAGAAATGATGTTAAAGTACGTGCGAAGGAAGGTTTAGAACTCTATAAAGGATTCTGGAAACCAAGCACATTACCTACTACAACAGTTATTAATGAAAATGGTTTAAAACTTAATGTAGATGTAGAAAATGGTCAGAAGACTGGTTACTTCTTAGATCAGAAATCTAATAGAGTATTACTTAGAAACATGTCTGCAGGTAAGACAGTATTAGACTGTTTTAGTCATACAGGTGGTTTCGCATTAAATGCTGCAATTGGAGGCGCAAAACATGTCACTGCTGTAGATGTTTCTCAGACAGCTTTAGATCAAGGTCTTGCGAATGCTAAGATGAACCATTTAGAAGAAAGAATGTCTTTTGTACAGGATGATGTCTTTGATTACTTAGATAAATGTCATCAGGGACAGTATGATATCATTGTCTTAGATCCACCTGCGTTTACTAAATCAAGAAGAACTGTCAACCATGCTTATAATGGCTATAAGAATATTAATATGAAAGCTATGAAGCTTTTAAGACAGGGTGGATATTTAATTACATGCAGCTGTTCACGTTTTATGGAAACTGCACTCTTTGAACAGATGTTAAGAGAATCCGCAAAAGAATGTGGAGTTACTCTAAAACAGGTATCAGTGACTCAACAGAATGCGGATCATCCAATTCTTTGGACTATGGAAGAAACATCTTACTTAAAATTCTATATTTTCCAGATTATTTAGAAGTCTTCGGACTTCTTTTTTAATGCTTCATAAAATTTATTTTTATATTTATAGCTTAGCTTAAATATCTCTAGATTGAGATAGATATCTAATTGATTAATTTTAGTAATATAACGTGTATTTACACATGTATTCTTATTAATTTGTACAATCTGTTTAGAACCAATCTCTTTTAATATCACCTTTAAAGGTTTATAGAGATGATAGTTCTTTTCTTTTGTATATATTGTAGTGAGATGTTCATGTGTATGTATGTAGATAATATGATTAATAGGAATAGAAATATCCTGGTAATTATATTTGAAATGATAATAATCACGAGAATGAAAGAATGTGAATAATATGAAAGGAATATCTTTTTCTAGACTATCTTCAAATATATAGTAAAAAGGCTGATAGATGACAGTTTCAGGACCTAATGGGTGATTGGTAACTATCACAATAAAAGCCTTTTTATTTATATTTCTTATTCTTGGTATATCTTCAAGTGTATCAGTAAAATACAAATCTGCAGGAATAAGAGTGTTAGATATTGTATAAGGATGATGTAGATGATAATCAAGTATATTGGTTATTCTTTTTATTATATGAGAATTTGAATGTACTATAGAAATAATCATGAGATCTCACCACCTATTAAATAAAAAAAGGACTATTAATAGTCCTTGAGCGTGTAAACACACTGTTATAGCTTCCGTGAACACAATACATGAATAACTCACTATATGACATAACATATATCATGAAACAGAAAATAATGTCATGAAAGATAGGAAAATGAGAATTTTACGCTCATGAGCGCCATACGCTCATATTTATTTCTATGCTTAAGACATAGAGGTAAATAGATATGTCAATGGGAGAGAGATTAAGAGAAGCAAGAAATAAAATAGGATATTCACAGGAAGAAGTGGCAAGACGTATTGATTTAGATCGTACAACTATAGGAAAGTATGAAAATGATGCATGTGTACCATCTTCAACTACTCTTGCAAGACTAGTAGAAATCTATTGTACAGATGCAAATTATATTTTATATGGTAAAGAGATGAAGGTGATGAATATATCGCGTGTACCAAAGAACTGTATGAGAGATATCTATATGTTGCTTTCAGAATATCTTATAGAAGATTATGCACATAATGAAAACATCCACGACTAGTGGATGTTTTTAAATTTGAGGTTTAATTAATACTCTTCCTGTACCGCGATAAACATTGACTAAACCTTCACCACTCATAGCTGAACCAATGAGTGTTTTACCGCTTCTTTCTACTGTAAAGTCAAGGTTTTCACTCCAGGCAATGGCGAATGAACCGTCAATCTTTAACGTATCGTTATGTAAATCTATTGTGATAAGTTCTTCTTGTGGTACATCACATTCTAAGACTACTTTACCAGAACCTTTTAGACATAGATTAAATAATCCTTCTTCACCAATAGTTTGTCCTGATACACTTTTAATCATAGATGCACTTAAGCTGACTTTGGTTTCAGATGCACAATATAAACCATCCTCTACACACATCGCTCCATTCCAATCATCTAGATCTTCAATAATATAATGTTTATAACTTGGTTCTGTGACTATTACACCTGTACCAACATATTGTGGTTTAATAGTGGATTCACCAGTGACCTGCGCATTAAAGAACTTTTTAATTGTATCTCCAATACCCTTTAAACCTGTTGTCTGATGTACATCACCCACATACCATTGCATTGCCCCTGGCTGTATATTGACACTTTCATCATTTAAAGTAATCATTAGTTGTCTTTTCTTTACATTCATCTGACTCATATAGAACTTAGTTTGTGCATCCTCTGCAGTACAGCTTAAATCCTTATCATATTGAATGACTTTAAAAATCCCTTTACGACTTACTACAGAAACATTACTATTATCTTCAAAATTAAAAATTTGGAATCCCATAAGAAAACCCTCCTTTACACTATTATATACGAAAAAAAGGTCTTATGACCTTTTTAAATCTTAATAATACCATCTACAGCTTTTTTCTTTAATTCTTCAATAATAGAGACTCCTGCACTCGTACCAATACGTGTTGCTCCATTTTGAATCATCTTAATAAAAGTATCCGCATCTCTAATACCACCTGCAGCTTTTACTTCTACTTCATCACCCACATGTTTTTTCATTAATGCAACATCTTCAAATGTTGCACCACCTGTTCCAAAACCAGTAGATGTTTTAATAAAATCAGGTTTAACCTCTTTCGCAATTTCACATAACATAATTTTTTCTTCATCTGTAAGATAACAGTTTTCAAAGATGACTTTACAAGGAATATTGTGGGCATGACATGCATCTACAATCTGTGTCATTTCATCTTTAATATAATCCCAGTTCTTATTCTTAACTTCTGTTTGATTAATCACATAATCAATCTCTGTAGCACCTTCTTCAATCGCATTATTTGTATCAAATACTTTAGAGGCAATAGTAGTTTGTCCTAATGGAAATGAGATGGCAGCTCCTACATGAATATCAGTACCCTTTAGTAGTTCTGCACATAAATGAGACTGTACCTGATTGATTGCAACCATTTTAAAATGATAATCCTTTGCCTCATTACATAGTTTTTCCATATCTTTACTAGAAGCATCAGTATGAAGATTAGTATGATCAATCATCTGTGCTAATTCATCAATAGTATATTCTTTCATAATCATCTCTCCTTTACATATATACTAACATTATAACATCATTATGTCAACATTATGTAAATATATCACTTGTGTTTTTTATGTGATAAAATAGTATATATATGGGGGAGGAAACGTTATGACCGCTTTATATTTAGATGTAAAGAAAGACTTATTAGATAAAATTACATCGGGTGAATATTCAGAAGGAACCATTATTCCTACAGAACATGAACTTTCTGATTTATACAATGTGAGTCGTCCAACGATTAGAAAAGCTGTACAAATCTTAGTAGATGCAGGTTATTTAGAAAAGAAAAAGAAACGTGGTACGATTGTATGTGCACCTAAAGTCATTCAAGATTTTACTCAATCAATATCAAGCTTTGATACACAGATGAAAAGACATGGTGTTGTATCTAAAACACAGGTGATTACATTTAAAATGGAAGAAGCATCTAAAGAGATTGCGAAATCTCTACAGATTCATGAAAAAGATTTAGTCTATAAGCTTGTTCGTTTACGTTATACAGATCATAATCCCAATGTCTTTATTACAACCTATATTCCTGTTTCTTTATTTCCGGGTTTACTCGATATCGACTTTACGCATATTAGGCTCTATGATGTTTTTGAGAAACAGGGACATAGTATTGATACAATTGATCGTACATTAGAAATAGCTCTCGCAGATGATACTATTGCGGATATGCTGGATATAGATGAAGGAGACCCACTATTCTATTTCCGCTCTATTGGTTATGATACACAAAAGAATCTAATAGAATATTCTATTGCCCGTTATAGAGGAGATATTAATACATTCACATTACATCTTAATCAGCACAAAGGAGAGTAGTATGAGCTATCGTTTAAAATACCATGTATGTCCTGAACATGGCTGGATCAATGATCCAAATGGATTTTCTTATTTCCAGGGATATTATCATTTATTCTATCAATACTACCCAGATGAACCTGTATGGGGACCTATGCATTGGGGTCATGTAAGAAGTAAGGATTTGGTTCACTGGGAGAACTTACCTATTGCCTTAACTCCAGGGGATAAAGAAGATCTTGATGGCTGTTTCTCAGGAAGTGCAATAGAGTACAACAATCGTTTATATTTAATCTATACAGGTAATATTTATGATGATCCTGAACATATCACATTTCATCAGAATGTGAATATTGCCTGGAGTGAAGATGGTATTCATTTTCATAAGTATGAAGCAAATCCAGTGATTAGTGAACCACCTACAGATAATACATATCATTTCCGTGATCCTAAAGTATGGCGAGAAGATGATCATTTTAAGATGATTATTGGTGGTCAGAAGGAAGATGGAAGAGGACATGTACTCATTTATCAATCGGATGATTTAATCAATTGGGATTATTTAGGTGAATATGGTCATGCTTCTACAATTGATCATGAAGGTAAGATGTGGGAATGTCCTGATTTATCTAAAAAACAGGCAGAACCCCCCACCTCAATATAGAATATAGGTGGGGGATGAATGCCGTTAATGCATCCGATAGAGAAATTTGGAGTAAGAAATAGTATAATACATATAGGAAACTTCTTTTCC
>NZ_DAWDDM010000032.1:0-11860 GCF_052354645.1 Catenibacterium sp. | reverse complement strand
TCATAGAAACGTTCACAATCTATCTTGAGATCGTTTTGCGCGCAGTATTCTTTTATCTCGTCAATCGTTGGCTTTATAAAACGATTAGAAGTGTGCTTAGATTTGGCTTTTGGTGTGCTGTTCTCTTTTTCTTCTCTATTCTCTTCTATACTATTCTTATCTATACTATTCTTATCTATACTAATCTTATCTACGGCAACCGTTTGGCAACCATTTGGCAACCAATTGGCAACCGTTTGGCAACCATTTGGCAACCGTTCATAAGTTCTATCTTCGTTTTCTTGCAATTGCTCTTTTTCGTCTTTGTGTATAGTCTCTTTATATCTATCTTTTCTTAATGTGTTATGTAATCTCCAATGCTTAATAACAATAACTCCACTTTCAAATGGTATTAGGAACTGTTTAGCAATTAATAATTTTAAATCGTCGTCACTTGCTCCTATCATTCTTTTAATACGCTTTACACTATCTATAAAGCCGTCGTCGTCTGCTTCCATGTTTAGATGAAAATATAAGCACTGTGCCGACAGTGGCATATCTAGGAATAAATCCGACTCCGTAATGATCTTGGTAAACATTCTTTTTTCAGCCATGTTATTCACCTCCTTCAATGCGTTCAACTTCTTCTTTTTTAACTAAGAACTTGTTACCGACTCTAAAACACTTGATTTTTCCAGCCTTCGCCCATCTATTTAATGTCATCTTGTTCAAACTCCATCTTTCAGCAAGTTCTTTTAGCGTGTATGTTTCTTTTTCCATTTTATTGCCCTCTATGTAGGTTTTGTGTGTTTCGTTCATTATTTCCTCCTGTTGAGTGCTTATGATCTAACTCATGAAGTCGTTTGAGAATGCCAACACTTAAAAGTATTAGGAGAAACGATTATTAGTAAAAGTATTGGAAAATTATAAGTCATATTATAAGTATTGCGTATTGTGCTGACACCCTCAAATGGCTTCACGAGCCATTTTTATATATTTAGTTCTGCATTTTATTTCTTCCCTATTCTTTCCAGTGATATCCAATCGCTATCAAAACTATTGATACTGCTATGAGTAAGATTCCAATAATATCCATATAATTATCACTCCCATCTTAGATATAAGCATTTCAATGGTATGTCTTCATTCTCTTCCAGAATGCATTCTCTTATGGATCTCAATGTTTCAATTGCGCCTGACATTGTGCCCCACCCATTACTAGGCAGTAGCTTAGTATATTTTGAAGAATTATGCTCCAATTCTTTTATTCCTTTTTCTACGTATTCCATTACATTGTCACATCTATAATATTCGCTGTTTTTAAACTGCCAATCCATGCACGCTCTGAATAATTTGCCTAAATTATAGGTTGGCTTGTAATAATCTGGGTAAGTAGTTTCTACAAATTTGCCACAGCCTTCAACTTTTACGTAAACGCCAATACAATAACTCATAGCTATCTGCCTCCTGTAATAAGAAAATACTGCACGAACAGCATATTCATGAATAATGAACTGCAACATAAGACTTTTACTTCTGTTGAGTTCCAATTATTACCTGTCAATACCATAGAAATAAGAATAACTAATATACATACATCTGATACAAGGCATAATGCCCTGTTTCTATTCAATTTTTTCATTCAAAATCACTCCTTTGTCATTTGTAAATATCAATGAATCCCTATATTGAAAATGAGATTAACAGAAACAAAATCTAAATAGGTTAATAGAATTTTCTTATGAGCCACGTTTTGATTAGTCCGTGTAACTAATGTTTTTTTTAATTGGTGTATCAATATAGGGATATATGATTAATCTTCCTCTTTAAGCCATTCTATAGCACTTTCAACAGTAGTCAAAGGGCAGTCCTGACATTTAATATTAGCACAGCTCTTTTTATCAAAAAGGTAATAATTCAAATCCATACAAGTAAATAAAGACGCATCAATGAAACGCCTCAATTTCTCTTCATCTGCTTCAATGCGACCCATCAAGAACACCTCTAATCTTTTCTAATTTTTCAGCTAGTTCTTTGTTTTTAAGGTTTGATTCCTTTAAATAGCCATCCTTGCATTTAATATACAGTTCTAAACTATCACAGTACTTTTCTAGAGCCGTGATATAACCATCTTTATTGAGAAAATTCGGGATATGATCATATTTATTGAGAAAGTTGTTGCTTATATTGTTATATCTCAAAAAGTCAATTCTCTTAGGTCTGTTTCTTTCTAAAAGGTTAGCGCCTTGTTTTTCATCTGGTTTAATCCATTTTAGAAAATTTTCTTTTGAGTAAAATTGACAATTTCTTTTACAACTACCGATACCGGCATCACAAGGGACATCAATTCTATTTTCTTTTAATGCTTCATTGAAATCATCACAGACACAGTTTCCTTCTACTTCCATTTCACCAATGAATTTAGCAACTGCTTCTAACTTCTTATCATCCACTAATTCCATGTTATTTAACCCCCTCCTTCAATCGCCCCGTTGTGGTTTGTGCCTCAATGAAAATATGAGCTTTTAATATTCCATAGAAAATATGAGTTTCTAATACTCCATAATCAAGGCTAATGTTTGTAACAATCGCATTTCCATAGCGTTTTCTGTTTTTTTGGTAATATTCATAAGAATCTAGTGAAATTCTTCTGCCCATAAAGCAGGGATCATCATCAACTTTAATTTTGATAAATGTTTCTCTATTAATATTTGCTAATAATTCATTTAGTCTCATATTCAACCACCTCACAATTATCTAAAACTTCTTTGATTGATGTAGGTTCCTCGTCTTCCCACTTTACGAACTTGAATAAGGTGACGAATATATCCAAAGTTTCGTAGTTTTCCCCACCTTCCCAGTTCTCCATACCTTTAACAACAGGATAGTAATAAGCGAATAAGTACCCTCCTTCGTCTCTAGCAATGTAACGGAACTTAGTGTTGTTATAGAGGTAAAGCAGGATGTCATATTCCAACTTGCTAACCTTGAGGGACTTTTTGCATTCCGATAACATCCATTTCATACGTGCATAATTACAATCTTCGTAATTATAAAAAATACAATTTCTACAACCAATATAAGAACAACGACCAAACGATCCATTGTCTTTTCTTATTGCCCAATCACGTAATTCCTTTATATTATTTAATGTTCTTAATTCGTTTTTGTGTTTTTCTGCATTAATCATTTTTCTTACTCCTCCACATAATCAATCGAAACAATATTTTTAACATTAATTGCAACACGTGATAATACTTTTTCTTCTGCTTCTAATGTCACGTGTATAATCTCTTTCGCTATAGTGTTATCAATTTCTAAAAAATTCATATCATCAAAATTACGTACTCTTAAAATTGAACCTTTTGTATTGTATAAATAATATTTATCACCGTTAACCATGTGAATAATCAATTTATTATTTTCCATTGTTTTCTCCTTTTTCTACTAACTCTTTTAAATCAGTCATGGCTTTACTCATTTCTTCTTGAGTGGGCTTATAACCATCTTCTCTTTCTTCCCCACACATTAAATGTAGAACCGTATCAATAACGTTATACGCTTGTTTGTATTTATTCATGATTAATCCTCCTCGTTCCCATCATGAATGAAAATTACCAAATCTGGTAAACATAAAACTGCTGAAATGATTGAATAGATCAATACCTTTGAGATTGGATAATTGGGGTATGCGTCACAGTTGCCAGCAATTCCAAAGGCAACAAACATTCCAATAACGAATAATGATTTTGCTAGGGTTCTAACCCCTTTTTTAACTTTCAATTTTATTTCCTCCTTTGATTTAAATTACTGCTAGTATGAATATAATAAACAAAATTAATAGAAGTGTTGCGATTGATAGAAGTGCAATGTTAATAGAGTTGTATCTTTGATTTTCCTTATATAGATCTTCGTTGATAAGGTTAGGATTTTCTAATTTCATCTTGTGCCCTCCTTACTTTTAGACTTTATGACCGCCTATAAACACATAAGCACTATAGTCGTGATTACCTGCCAACCAATAGGAATGTATATGGGTTTTTCTATCATAATGATATTCACAATGAATATCTTGATATACACCTCTGTATACTTCTTCTCGATAAACACTATTTGTGTTGGCTTTAACTTTTCCCAAAGGGTAACCCCTAAAGAAAAAGTCTTCACCAAATAGCTCTAATAAATCATCACTTACATAAACTCTTACTTGTGCTGATTTGTTTGTGTTTACTTTTCTTTTCATTTTGTGTGTCTCCTTTATTTTAAAAAGCTGGTGTTTATAGTGTTGTCGCTTCACTCTCTTGCTAATACATGTATCTCTTTGCATATGTCTTAGAAACAAGTGTTCGCATTCTAAAATCTGCCTCCTCGGTGTTCAACCACTTGTTTGCTTCTTCTAGGCTATCAAACTTTTTAGCATAGCCGTACCATCTACCAAATGCAAACTTCTCAGATACTCCATAAATAAAACCATTCTTTTCAAAATACTTTTCTGCTTTCATTTTCCGTTCCTCCTTGGGGGTTCTTTGTTATCCCCTCTTTACATATACTATTATATACTTTCGTTTACATAATTCAAGTATTTTTGACAAATTTTACCATTTTTTTTACATAATAAAAAGCCACCGTTTTACTGGTGACTTGGTTTGTTATTCTTCGCTCTTTTCTTCGAGCTTCGTTTTCTCGTTTTCAAGCTTTGCTTTCTCGTCAAGTAGCAATTCATTTAAATCAAATGCACAAATACTTGAAAGATAGGCAATGATTGCCTTGTCTTCATCAACCGTTAATCTTTCAACAATTGGACTATATTTTAAGTTACTAAAGATGATATTCTTAAGTGTTCGTAGTTGTTCCTCAGCAATTACTAGATCTTCATATCTATCAATTTCAACTTTTACAAATTCTGTTTTCATAATTATTTATCTCCTTTATTATTTAGTTTATGCTTGATGATTGCGCTTGCTTGACTGGTTGTTAACTGATCTATTGATTTTATGTTGTTCTTTGCAAGCACGATATTTATTTCATTTTCCTCATATAATCGCTTGATTGTTTCTTTTTGGCTATCGCTTATAGGTTGCGTTGTCGCTTTTCTATAGCCTTCCTGTGGGCTTGCGTCCTTGTCGGGGTCATCACCTGTGCTAAGTTTATAAGCCTTCATCAAAGCGTACTTGTCGGCATAGGTCATTGCCTTTCCTGGTGCTTTGTCGCCCGTGTCGATACCATCACCGTAACTAATCACATCTACATATTCGTCTTTGTTATCAATGTTTACGAATCTATAAACACGCTTCAATCGTAAGAATTGTGATGTCGTCGTTCCATAGTTGTTATTTTTTTCAAGTACTTCATTATTGATAATTTCAGTATCACAAGGATACGAGTAAACTCTATACTTTTGTTCAATCGGCTTGATAGCGTCCAGCACGTCTCTTTCTGACACGGCTTTATAACTGCCTTTTACCAGTTTGACGTTCAAGCCTTTTTCTACAACTCCAATCTCATTTTCAATCAATGATAGCTTTTCATATATGTTTAATTTCTTGATTTCTTCTTCTTTCATTCTTAATGTCCTCTATAGTTCTATAATTATAATAATAAATAACCACAATTAAATAATCAGTATCGCTTTTAGTGTCAAAATACTTAGTACAAGTTAACTTATGCACTTGTTTATCATCAATATAAGCAACTCCGTTTAGTGCGTCCAAAACTGATTTTGCTATATTGTCTATGTCTGGCTTTGATTGTGGCACATAGTCAAAACCACTAGATGTTATTTCATCAGCCACATATTTTGGTGTGCTTTTTGTTAGTTTGTAATTGGCTTCGATATGTATAGAAACTGGTCTTTTGCTTGGCTCAAAGTCCTCTGCTACTTTTAAAAAGCAATCTTTAATTAGATTTTCGTATTCAATATCTTCCTTTGACTTATAAGCACCCGAATATTTTGAAAATCGTGGTCTTCCTTGTCCTCTTAGCGCAGGTACTTTAAATGTTATTCTCATCAAGACACCTCGCTTTCTCCAATGTAAATGGCATTAAATAATTCTTTAAACAATGCTTCTAAAACGTCTACCACTATACTGTTGCCTGCTTGCTTATAAATTTGTGTCATTGATATGCCGTTATCTTTCAAGATGTCACAATCACTATCATCAAATCCCATCAATCTGAAGCACTCTTTTTCTGTTAGGTTTCTTAGCCTTAATGGATTATCAACAACAACACCATTTTCTTTTGATGT
This sequence comes from Catenibacterium sp., assembly GCF_052354645.1. Taxonomy (NCBI): domain Bacteria; kingdom Bacillati; phylum Bacillota; class Erysipelotrichia; order Erysipelotrichales; family Coprobacillaceae; genus Catenibacterium; species Catenibacterium sp. Next base: position 5,634 of record NZ_DAWDDM010000032.1, on the reverse strand, counting down.
TAACAGTGTGTTTGCTATGCCGTTACCCACACGTCCTCTTCTTGTTTTTGAGTTTGGATATTGGATATTTACATAATCACCTGCATGCGCTTCAGCATAGCCTTTCTTTGTGGCTTCTTTGATTTTAATAAAGTCTTTTACTTGTATTTCGTTTTCAATGCCATCAACAATATAATTTGTGTCCCCAACTCTTCTTTGTGACTTGGTATTAATTGTATAAGATATGTCCTTGTTAAGATATGCGTTTTCACGCTTGTACATATCTTTTAACTGCTTGTTAACTGCATTCCCTAAAACACATATTTCTAATTTGTCACTAAGATAATATTTTTCATCTACATCACTTTCAAGAAGATCTTTAAGCCTTAGTTTAAGCTCTATTGATTGTGGGAAATGAAATTCAAAGTTATCAATATCCTTACGAACTGATACAATGAAAACTCTATCACGATTTTGAGGAATGCCATAATTTTTAGCGTTCAGGACTTTCCAATAACAGTTATATCCAGCCTCATCAAGTGACTTTAAGACTGTGTTAAATTCTTTTGTGAATCTCTTGCTAGTAAGTGCCTTGACGTTCTCGGCAATAGCGATTTTGGGTTTTGTATCTTCAATAACTCTCAACGCTTCAAAGAACAATCCTGAACGTGTTCTATTACCTTCGTTATCTTCAAATCCGTTCTGTTTTCCGGCTATACTTATATCTTGGCAAGGGAAACCATAAGTTATTAAATCAATGTCTTTTGGCAACTTTGAAGTATCAATTTTAGTAACATCTTTTAAGTTCTTGCTTTCGTCAACGTTATGAATTAATGAATATGCCTTGCTTGCTTGCTTGTCAATCTCGCAATAATTAACTAATTCATAATCAACACCAATATTATTTAATGCCTTTTCAAACGCTCCAATTCCGCTGAATAAACTTAATAGCTTTATCATATATTTCTCCTAATCAGTAATTTTTCTAACGTCTTAATTTGCAATCTTCAATATATCCTAACTCGCTTAGTTTTTTCAATATCTCTTCACTTGTTTTAGGATTGATTTCTACCAACTGCCCTAGTTCGCCTTTAGGCAACCACAAGCAATAGTATTTATCAAAATACAAGTAATAATTATTACAAGCTAACGCATACATGCCTAATTGCCACTCTAAATATTCCTGATCTAGTGCGCTTGTAAACTTAACATCAATCAATGATAACTCGTTGTTTACTTTTGCTATCATGTCAAGAGTGCCAGCATAGATGTAGGCATAATGGACTTTCATTTCATGCGCTATAGGCTTGATATTGTGCTTTCTAACAAGTCTTAGGTATTCTCTAAGACAAATCTCTAATGATTTGTTTTCTATCGTTCTAACATGATTTTTAGCGCTTTCTAAGTCGCTAACGTTTAAGCATTCAATAATTTTATGCCCTTCCGTTCCAAACTTAGCCTTTTCATTCAGGACGCGTCTATTAACGTTAGCGTACTTATTTGGCATTATCTCACTGATAATTTGCGTCACACTAGGCAATATAATTCCATCAATAGAATAAGTGTGGGTACATTCATCAAATTCAAGCAATCTAATCACCAACCTTAAGAACGATAGAAGGTTTTACGATTGTTTCTTTTTCATAAATGCTATATAAGCCATCTTCTTTCAATTTTTTTGTATCAACGCTTTTACGTACATAACTGTCTTTGTATGTAGCGTGTACATTGCCAATATCAAGCGTTTTTAGATCTAGCGTTTCCATTGCCTCCATGATACCAGCTTTTAACAACTTCTCTTGATACTCGATTTCTTTCTTAGCGTTGTTAAACTCTTCAATTTTCTTTACTACCTCTTCTTTTAAAACAATTTCATTGCTATCATTGATTTTAACAAGTTCATTTAGTTCTTTCATTTTTCTTCTTCCTCTCTTATGAAATACTCTTTATATACAATCTTGTTTCCGTACCTATTAATAGAACTCTTCCATCTCGTTCTTATTTCGATACCGTCCTTTTTTAATTCCCATATTCTTGCGCCTAGCTGGGTTATTCCTAGATCCTTATAGGCTTCAAAACTCGATATAGAACCAAAGTCTTCTATATACTTCATCACTCTTTCCTTTTGGCTCTGTCTCATACGTTTCCACCCCCTTATTTTAAAATTGCATATCATCATCTTCCATATCTTCTATTCCCCAACCGTTAAAATTAGATTGATTGTTATTAAATCTTGGTTGATTTGAAAAGTTTTGTTGTGGTTGTGGCTGTCCTTCGTTTGCCTTTGCATTTGCTAAGTATTCGATATAGTTAGCAATCACATATGTTCTTGATTGTGTAGTTCCGTTTTGGTCTTTCCACACGTCTTTTTTAATCTTGCCACTAACACCAATCAAATCACCTTTCATTTTAAATGTTGCTAAGTTTTCGGCATTTTTTTTAAACGCTCTGCAGTCAATGAAATCAGTGTTTTCTTTGCTTTCACTGATAGCTAATGTGAAGTTAGTGATTGCGTTTCCGTTGCCTGTTCTTCTAAGTTCTGGATCTTTTACTAATCTTCCAACGAGTGTTACAAAATTCATTCTTTTTTAATCTCCTTTAGTTCTTCTTTTGTGTAATAGCAATCATCTTTTTTAATAATGCTATTAATTGTTCTTACTATGTGTTCTAATGTTTCTTTCTTTGCGTTTCCTCTAATTATCATTACTCCTGCTACTAAAAACATATACAAATGTGTATATGCTAGATGAACCGCTACAATCTCACGATTTGCAGTTACTGTTTCATTGTGTATGCTTTGGCGATTGCAAACAATACGCTACTAACAAGTTCCTGTACACTCCACAGTCGTAAATTCCCGACTAAGCCATCGGTACATACCTATAAATTCTTTTTCATTGATTAGATATAGGTTTTCATCTAAATAGCTTTTCCTTTCTTAATATTTTTCTTTTTTGCCACTTGGTTTTCGTAGACTTCTACTATTACTCCTCCTTAAATAGATAATCTAATGTCAGCAGTTCGGCTCTTTCTGGTTTTCTTTCTTTAAGATAGGACTGAATTTCTAACATTTCCCTCAAAGTCCAATCGCTTTCGTTCTTCATCTTTGCGTATACCGATTGTCTAGTTTTGTGAATTGCATGCGCAAGCATATAAGAATTTACATTAGATCTTGCCAGTTCGCTTTTTAAATTGTCATACATTCCTTTTAGTTCCCCTTTCTAAACGCATGAACTATATAACTTGATATGTTTATGCGTTTCAATTTCTAAACTTAGAGTATTCCTTTTTTTACCAAAAGTCAAATGTTTTGGATAAATTTACGTATAAAATTTACATTTTTTGTAATTTTTTGTCATTTAAATGTTTACAAAAAGTATTATTGCCACTATTATTTTAATAGTGGATATAAAATAAAGGGGGTATATAAATGAACTTTTTAGACAATCTGACTAAGCTTTTAAAGCGTGAAAACTTATCACGTGCTGAATTGGCTAAGAGGTTGAACATAGCACCATCAACAATTAACAGCTGGTATAATCGTGGTTATGAGAATGTAAGCTTGAAATTTTTGCTGAAAATATCAAATTACTTTAACGTTAGCTTAGAGGATTTAATAAATGGTGATGTAGATAACAATGAAAGCAAAGAAAAGGAACTAATGAATTTGTTTATAGAATATTATGAAGAAAGATGTAAGAAAAATGAATAATGTCGCAATATATTTAAGAAAATCAAGAGAAGAGGAAATAGAAACACGTGAAGAAACGCTAGCACGTCATGAAAGAATATTAAATGATTATTGCGTGGCTAATAGATTAAATATTGCAAAAACGTATAAAGAGGTTGTAAGTGGGGAAAGCATAGAAAAGCGACCTAGAATGAAAGAATTACTGAATGACGTTGAAAATGGGTTATATGATGGTGTTGTTGTGGTTGAATTAGAAAGGCTTTCAAGGGGAAATCAGATAGATCAAGCCGAAATATTAGAGATATTTAAAAAGTCTAAGACTAAGATATATACATTAAACAAGGTGTATGATCTATCTAGTGATAATGAATTTGATGAAGAATTTTTTGAATTTGGCTTATTTATGTCTAGGCGTGAATATAAGATAATAAAAAGGCGTTTACAGCGTGGGAAAAAACAAGCACTTAAAGAGGGCTATTACTCGCATAGTAACCCACCTTTTGGATTTACTAAGAAACGTATTAACAAAGGCTTTGTCTTGCAACCACACCCGACTGAAGCCGATATTGTGAGAACCATTTTTAACAAGTTTGTCTATGAGAATTTTGACGCATGGGAACTGATTAGATGGCTACATGACAACGGAATAGGTTCTAAGCGCGTTGATAACTGGTCTTATAAGTCAATTAGACGCGTTCTAAAGAACAAAACTTATATAGGCTATATTGCTACCGATTACGTAAATGGAGCACCTACAAACTATATAGACGGCTTACATGATGGAATTGTAGACGTTGAAACTTTTGAGCTGGCACAAGCAAAATTAGAGACTAAAAAGACTTGCACAAAGTACGATACGACATTAAAAAATCCACTTGCCAGCATATTGAAATGCGCTAAGTGTGGTCGTACCATGCAGTCAAGATTTAGCACAAACAAATATCACTATTATTTGCGTTGTCCGAATTTAAAATGTGATAATGTTTCTACACCAACAAAATACGTTGAAAAAGAGGTAATAAGGGAATTAAAAGAATGTCTTGATAACTATGTTATTTATGTTGATAACTTTGCTGATGAAATGGAAAAGAAAAGACAAGCTAACGAATTAGAAATTGATCTAGTCAAAAAGGAAATAGACAAGAAAAGAGCTATGCTGACAAGATGTGATGAAATGCTTGAAGAAGGCATTTATAGCAAAGAAAAATATATAACTAGGGTAAATGTATTAGAAAGCGATTTAAAGACTTTACAATCTAATTTAGAAGCCCTAAAGGATAAATGTTTTGATGATATTGAAAGAACCAAAACGGCAATACCAAAATTATCAAAGGTGCTAGAAGAATATTGGAATTTGGACGCAACAAACAAGAACACGCTTTTAAAATCAATCATAGATAAGATTGAATATCTAAAGGAAGAAAAGAACAGTAGACACAACCCAGAAGAAATTAAATTCAAGTTAAAAATTTATTTAAAGATATAAAGAAAAGGTATTTACTTTTTCTTTTTATTTTTATATACTACTTATATAGTTATCGTTATACATTCTATTCATAGAGTATGCAACGATACCGCCACAATTTGATAATGAGATTATAAAACCTTTAATGAAATATAGGAGTGTTGAGAGGAGATCACTTAAAAAGAACCTTTACGTTTAATCAACGTAGGAATCGCCGTTAGAGGGTGGGTTGGTAGACCGTTATCTTTAAAGAATGGTGTTACTGTCCTGTCGGCTGGTATTTTTGTACTGGCAAGGGGATAACAAAAACGTGTGATAGCGTGCGGTGTTTTATGGCAGACCTTGACCGCTTATATTAATATATGAATTGTTCCGCTTGGTAACAAGTGGGGGAACTAGGAAACCTCGTTGAGAGATGACGGCTAGTTTTATATCCTAGATAGACTTTATTATTTGCTAAATTAGAGTGTCATGGGGAAGAAAAGAACTTTTCCTGAAT
>NZ_DAWDDM010000031.1:0-12131 GCF_052354645.1 Catenibacterium sp. | reverse complement strand
CCTAATCCATGGCCTTTCTTATTGATTATGTTTATTGTTTATGAAATCTGGAAATATTTTAAACTAAAGAAAATCAGAAAGCAGTATGAAGAAGCACAAACACAATATTCATCTCAATCTCAGTCTTCATCACGTAATGATAATCCTGATATCATTGATGTAGAATATAAGGTTGTAGATGAAGAAAAGACTGGAGATGACAACTAAATGATTTGTCCTACATGTCATAAAGAAATCCCAGAAGGGTCACATTTCTGCCCCTATTGTGGTACACCACTGGATGATCAATGTCCTCATTGTGGTCATCAGAACATTCCTCATGCGAAGTTCTGCTCTTATTGTGGAAAACCATTAGGACCTGCTTCAACATCACGTCGTCCTCAAGGGTCTTTTATTCCTACATCACGTATTTATCAAGAAGAAGAAAAAACATATGAACCGGAAAAGGTATCACGTAAGATTAACTGGAAAGTAGTTATTATATCAGTACTTGTCTTAATACTTGCGACTACCGGTGCACAGTATTATTTGAATCATTCTGATAATATTAAATGGGCAGATGGTAATTCGAGTACTTCAGAAATAACAGAAACAATGTCTTCTGTCTTTAGTCTTAAGAAAACAACAGAAATTGAACAATATTCTAATTTATCTAATGATGGAACTGTCGCAGCCAATGATCACTATATCTTCATGTCAAAACCTGACAGTAAATTGGTAAAATTAGATAAAGATATGAATGTTGTAAAGACATATGATATCAAGTATGCGACTTATTTAAATCTTGTCGGAGAAAAGCTTTATTATACAGATAAAGATCATCATATCTGTGTTCTTGATACAAAGACAGAAAAGTCTGAAACACTACAGGATGTTTCAGCATTCTATATGACTTATCATGATAATAAGCTCTATTATCAGAATGATAGTGATAATGAAAGTTTATATGTTTATGATATTTCAGATAAAACATCTACTAAACTTTTGGATGAACATATCTATAATATGAACTTTAATGGAGATATTATTTATCTAACTGGTAAGAGTTCTATTATTTCTTATAATATGACGACTAAAGCCACAGATACTATTTATAATGAACAGGTTTATGGTTCAGTTTTTAACGATGGTTATCTTTATTTCTCTACACCTAAAATGACAATTGGTAGAGTGAATGTCCAAACAAAAGAATCCCAGATTATTTTAAATGATATTGGTTATTCTATGTTTGTGATGAGTGATGAAGCAATTTATTATGTGGGCAGTGATGCAAAGATGTATCGTCTAGATTTTGAAAAGAAAGAACCGACTGCAGTTTATCAGTTCCAGTCACATCGTATCGGTGGTATGCAGATTGTGAATGATCATCTCTTTGTGAAAGATAATCAGGATTGGAAAGTTGTAAACACTTCTAATACAAAGTATGCAGTGATATTTGATAATTAGGCACTGATTCACTTCAGTGTCTTTTTTTGTATATAAGATTTATGCTATAATGGGTGGGTAAAAAATGGAGATGATTATATGTTAATAAGCGAAATTATTGAGGCAACAAACGGAAAACTCTTAAATGGTCACTTAGATGACCAGGTGAATGGCTTTACACAGGATACACGTGTTATTCAGCCAGGAAACCTATATATCCCTCTAGTAGGTATTAAAGATGGGCATGACTATATCCCACAGGCTTTTAAAAATGGTGCAACAGCCACTTTGACAAGCCATCCTATAGAAGATGATGTACATAATGTGATTCTAGTAGAAGATACAATGAAGGCATTAGGTGATTTAGCACGTTATGTACGTGTGCATTCTCATGCAAAGGTTGTAGGAATCACTGGTTCAGCAGGGAAAACAAGTACTAAAGATATGATTGCGAGTGTTATTTCCCAGCAATATACTACATTAAAAACACAGGGTAACTTCAATAATAATATTGGTTTACCTCTAACTATTCTTCGTTATAATGGTGAAGAAGTCATGGTTATTGAAATGGGTATGAACCATTTAGAAGAAATCGATTATTTAACTAAGATTGCATTACCTGATATTGCAGCAATCACAAATATTGGTACAGCACATATTGGTGAACTTGGTTCGAGAGAAAATATCTTACAGGCCAAGATGGAAATCATACATGGTATGAACCATGGTACTTTGGTAGTCAATAACGATAATGATTTACTATCTACAGTTCATCCTGAAGGAATCTCTTTAAAAACAATTGGCATTGAAAGTGATGCAGATTTAAAAGCAACTGATATTATCTTGAATGAAGATATGTCATCATTTAGAGTAAAGGTAGATGGGCAGGATTATGGTGTAAGAGTCTATGTACCAGGTGTACATTTTATCTTCAATGCATTAATTGCGATTCAGGTTGGTTTATTATTAGATATTCCAATGGAAAAATGTATCAAGGGTATTGAAACATTTGAACTCACTAAGAATAGAAATGATATCTTAACACTTGATCGTCATATCCGTGTGATTGATGGTACGTATAATGCGAATCTTGATTCTATGAAATCAAGTATTGATGTATTATCAGGCTATGCAGGCCGTAAAATTGCAGTATTAGGGGATATGTTAGAGCTTGGTGATTATGAAGAAACACTTCATCGTGCTGTAGGTGCACATTTACTTAAAAAGAATATTGATTTAGTCTTGACTGTAGGACCTGCTGCGCGTTATATTTCAGACGAAGTAAATAAAGCAAAACCAGGCCTTGCTTATCATTTTGATGATAATGCCTCTTTAAGTGCTTATTTACAGGAATGTCTAGAAGAAAATGATGTTGTTCTAGTCAAGGCTTCTAATGGTATGCATTTAAAAGAAGTCATTAATGATTTAAAGGAGAATAATTAAGATGAAGTTATTATTAGTATGTGGTGGACAGTCTACAGAACATGCTGTTAGCCGTATGTCATGTGTGAATATCTATAAAAATTGTGATAAGAGTAAATATGATATTAAAGTTGCAGGTATTACAAAAGAAGGAGAATGGTATGATTTAGTTTCTACTGATTTCTCTAGTGATAACTGGTTAGAAGGTGCTACAAAGATCAATGATCATTTCACTTTCTTAAAATCATTTGATGTTGTATTCCCTGCATTACATGGACAGTTTGGTGAAGATGGTACTATCCAGGGCTTATTAGAAATGGCTCAGGTGCCATATGTTGGATGCCGTGTGATGGCATCTTGTACTGCAATGGATAAGATTTATGCAAAGAAACTATTTGATCAGGCTAATATTCCTCAGGTGCCTTCTCTATATGTCAAGAAGAGATATGATGATAAATTAGTTGTAGTAGATAATGAAGGTAGAGAAAGCTTTAATGTAGAAATGGAAATCTATACACACTTAGGATTCCCTTGCTTTGTAAAGGCTAGCCGTTCTGGCTCAAGTGTAGGCTGTTATAAGGTTAATACTTTAACTGATTTACTACCAAAACTTCATGAAGCAGCATCTTATGACCGTCATGTTGTTGTAGAAAAAGCTATTAATGCGACAGAATTAGAATGTGCTGTCATTGGTAATGATGATATCAGTGCATCACGTGTAGGACAGATTTTACCACATGGTGAATTCTATACATATGAATCTAAATATGAAGATGAACAGAGTGCAACATGCATTCCTGCAAGAGTAGATCAGTCTATCGAGTTATATATCAGACTGGGTGCTGTTTTGGCATTTAAGGTAGTTGATGGGACAGGTTTAGCTCTATGTGTCTTCTTCACTGATATCGATACAGGAAACGTTTATTTAAATGAAATCAATACTATGCCTGGCTTTACTAATATCTCTATGTATCCTCAATTAATGAAGGATGCTGGACTAGATACACCAGCTCTTATTGATGAATTAATCAAGCTTGCATTACAGAGATAAGATGTCGAAAGACATCTTTTTTTATATCCTGTAGAGATAAATAATTATCACAATAATAAACATTTTGCGAAGTAAATATAAAAATGTCTGTAATAAAAAACAATGAAAAAAATATTGAATATTACAATAAAATTTATATAGTTCATTACAAGAAACCGCTTATAAAACTGATTATCCGATAAATAATTAATATAATTAGGAAAATTAGGAAAAAAGTGAAAAAGTTTGTTGACATGTCTAAGCGAGAAGTATATGATAAACACAACAACCCGAAAGAAAACGACTTTGATAGGAACTAGTAGGGGAATGATGAAAGCGCAGAGAGGTTCTGGCTGGTGTAAAGAACTGTTTGATCATCTTTGAACTCATCCTTGAGTGGAGCACTGAATTAAGTAGGCTGCTACGGTAATTGCGACCGTTATCTCGCTAGAGTATGTACTTTATATATAAAGCGTACTCGATAAGGTTGATATTGTGAGATATCAATAAATTGAGGTGGAACCACGAAGAATTATTCTCTCGTCCTCTTACACTAGTAAGGACGAGGGCTTTTTTTATAGGTTGGAAAGGAGAATAAACAATTATGATGAATTACCAAAAGTACAAGAGATTTGAAACAGTGAGCTTGAAAGACCGCACATGGCCAGATAAGACAATTGAAAAAGCACCTATCTGGTGTTCAGTAGATTTACGTGATGGTAACCAGGCATTAGTAACACCAATGAATATTCAGGAAAAGGTGAAGATGTTCAAGTTATTAGTAGAACTTGGATTCAAAGAAATTGAAGTAGGATTCCCTTCAGCTTCACAGATTGAATATGACTTCTTAAGATTATTGATTGAAGAAAACCTCATTCCTGATGATGTCACTGTTCAGGTATTAACTCAGTGCCGTGAACACTTAATTAAGAGAACATTTGAAGCCCTTGATGGATTAGATCGCGCTATTGTGCATATTTATAATTCAACAAGTATCCTTCAAAGAGATGTTGTCTTCAACAAAGATAAAGATGAAATTAAGAAGATTGCGACAGATGGCTGTGCTCTTGTAAAGAAGTTATGTAATAACTTTAAAGGTCAAGTCATTCTTGAATATTCACCTGAAAGCTTTACTGGTACAGAAATGGATTATGCAGTAGAAGTAGTCGATGCAGTCTTAGATGTATGGGGTGCTTCTAAAGATAATAAAGTGATTGTGAATCTTCCTTCAACTGTAGAAATGGATACACCAAATGTCTTTGCAGATCAGGTTGAATATGTATGTAGAAACCTAAAAGATCGTGAAAGAGCTATTATCTCAGTTCATCCACATAATGATAGAGGATGTGGTGTTGCTGCAACAGAACTTGCATTAATGGCAGGGGCTGATCGAGTAGAAGGTACATTATTTGGAAATGGTGAAAGAACAGGTAACGTAGATATCGTCACTGTTGCATTAAATATGTATACACATGGTGTCAATCCAGAACTTGACTTCACACAGATGAATGATATCAAGCATACTTATGAAGAATGTACAAAGATGGAAGTTAATCCTCGTTCTCCATATGCTGGTCAGTTAGTCTTCACAGCATTCTCTGGAAGCCATCAAGATGCTATTAATAAAGGTATTCATAAATATCATGAAAGACATCAGAAACAATGGGAAGTTCCTTACTTACCAATTGACCCAGCTGATTTAAATAGACAATATGAACCAATCGTTCGTATTAACTCTCAATCAGGTAAAGGTGGTGTGGCCTTCGTTATGGATACAGTCTTTGGTTATCATTTACCTAAACCATTACAGGGTGACTTCGCAAAGATTGTACAGAACATCTCTGAAGCAGAAGGTGAAGTATCACCAGAAAGAATCTATGATACATTCAGAAATGAATATATTGAGAACGAAGAACCATTCCAGTTCATTTATCAGAAGCTAACAGATATCTCAGAAGATACAGAAAATGAATTTGAAAGAAAAGTAGAATTAACAATTCGTGATCATGGTGAAGAACGTACAATTATTGGTTATGGTAATGGTCCAATTGATGCAGTTAAGAATGCTTTCAATGATAATGGATACCATTATATTCACTTATTAGATTACTCAGAACACGCATTAACATCTGGTTCAAGTGCTAAAGCTGCTGCTTATGTACAACTTAGAGCAAAAGGTACATCTATTATTGAATGGGGTGTAGGTGTTCATCCAAATATTACAACTGCAACTATTAAAGCAATTATTTCTGCTATGAATAGAATACATAAGGATATGAGGGAGGCCGCTTAATGGAAAGACTTGTCCTGTCTATTCTAGTTGATAATACAGCCGGCGTATTAAGCCGTGTGGCTGCATTATTCTCTAGAAGAGGCTACAACATTGATTCATTGACTGTTGGTGAAACAAACGATCCAACAGTCTCACGTATGACAGTATCTGCAAGAGGAGAACCAGCCACTCTTGCACAGATTAAAAAGCAGTTAAGAAAGCTGGAAGATGTAATTGAAATATTTCCGTTAGATGATGACCATTCAGTCTATCGTGAATTGGTGCTTATTAAGGTAGAAGCAGACCACTCACAAAGACCGGATATTGTGTCAATAGTCAATATATTTAGAGCGCAGATTGTAGATGTTGCGCCAAATTCACTCGTTGTGGAGGTCACTGGTGATCAAAATAAGATCAATGGTATTCTCACAATGTTAGATACGTTCAATATCACTGAAATCGTCCGTACTGGTATTGCTGGCATCGGAAGAGGACTAGATGATTTTGATATAGAAAAGATGAAAGCTAAGAAAAATAGGGGGTAATTAAATATGGCTAAAATCTATTACAACACAGACTGTGATTTATCTTTATTGGATGGTAGAAAGGTTGCTATCATCGGTTATGGTTCTCAGGGACATGCACATGCATTAAATCTTAAAGAATCTGGAGTAGACGTTGTTGTTGGTCTATACGAAGGTTCTAAGTCTTGGAAGAAAGCAGAAGAACAGGGACTTAAGGTTATGACATCTGCTGATGCAGCTGCTTGGGCAGATATCATCATGGTATTAATTCCTGATGAATTACAGGCTAAGCTTTATAAAGAAGCTATCGAACCAAACTTAAACGAAGGCGATATGTTAATGTTCGCTCATGGTTTCAATATTCATTTCAATCAGATCGTTCCACCAAAGAACGTTGATGTAACTATGATTGCGCCAAAGGCTCCAGGTCATACAGTACGTTCAGAATATCAGGCAGGTAAAGGTACTCCTTGTCTAGTAGCAGTTGAACAGGATTACACTGGTAAGGCTCATGATTATGCATTAGCTTATGGTGCTGCAATCGGTGGTGCAAGAGCTGGTCTACTAGATACTACATTCAGAACTGAAACTGAAACAGACTTATTTGGTGAACAGGCAGTTCTTTGCGGTGGTGTATGTCAGTTAATGCAGACTGGTTTCGAAGTATTAGTAGAAGCTGGTTACGATCCAAAGAATGCATACTTTGAATGTATCCATGAAATGAAGTTAATCGTAGACTTAATCTACCAGTCAGGTTTCGAAGGTATGAGAAAATCTATTTCTAATACTGCAGAATATGGTGACTATATCACTGGTCCTAAATTAATCACTGAAGACACTAAGAAAGCAATGAAGAAAGTATTAGCTGATATCCAGGATGGTTCATTCGCTAAAGAATTCTTACTTGAAATGTCAGCAGCAGGTGGACAGGCTCACTTCAAAGCAATGAGACAGCTACACAATGAACATGAATGTGAAAAAGTAGGTGCTGATATCCGTTCATTATATTCTTGGTCTGATGAAGATAAACTTTTAAATAACTAATCACTAAGCAACACACACTTTGTGTGTTGTAAAGAGGAAGTACTATGGTACTTTCTCGTTACAACATTCAAAAATAACTTGAGGAGGAAAATATATAATGGGAATGACAATGACGCAGAAGATCTTAGCTGATCATGCGGGAGTAAAAGAAGTTCATGCAGGTGAATTAATTGAAGCAAATGTAGATATTGTAATGGCAAATGATATTACAGGACCTATGGCTTTACCAATCTTTAAGAAAATGGCTGATAAGGTCTTTGATAAAGATAAGGTAGTCTTAGTGCCAGATCACTTTACACCTAATAAAGATATTAAATCTGCAGAGAACTCTAAAGCAATCAGAGAATTCTCTCGTGAGCAGGGATTAACACATCATATGGAACAGGGTAAATGTGGTGTAGAACATGCTATCTTACCTGAAAGCGGCATTGTTGTGGCAGGTGATGCTGTCATTGGTGCAGACTCACATACTTGTACTTATGGGGCTATTGGTGCTTTCTCTACAGGTGTAGGAACAACTGATATTGCGACAGGTATGGCGACTGGACAGTTATGGTTCAAGGTACCTTCAGCTATTAAATTTAATCTTCATGGCAAATTACCAAAATACGTATCTGGTAAGGATGTTATTTTACATATTATTGGGCGTATTGGTGTAGATGGTGCTTTATATAAATCAATGGAATTTACTGGTGAGGGTGTCAAAGAATTATCTATGGCAGATCGTTTCACTATTTGTAATATGGCTATTGAAGCAGGTGCTAAGAATGGTATCTTCCCTGTTGATGAAGCCGCTATTGAATACTTAGATAAACATGCTAAACGTGAATATAAGATCTATGAAGCAGACAAAGACGCTGAATATGAAGAAGTGGTAGATGTAGACTTATCTGCTATTAGACCAACTGTTGCTTTCCCTCATCTTCCAGGTAATGCGAAGACAGTGGATGAAATTGAAGCAATGGATAAAATCTATATTGATCAGGTTGTTATTGGATCATGTACAAATGGTCGTATGGAAGACTTAAGAAAAGCAGCCGCTATTCTTAAAGGTAAGAAAGTAGCTGATAATGTGAGAGTGATGGTTGTACCAGCCACTCAGAAGATTTACTTACAGTGTATCCTAGAAGGTATTCTAGAAACATTTGTAGAAGCAGGATGTGCTGTCAATACACCAAGCTGTGGTCCATGTATGGGTGGTCATATGGGTGTACTTGCGAAAGGTGAAAAGTGTGTTTCTACTACAAATAGAAACTTCGTTGGACGTATGGGTGATGTAGAATCATTAATTTATCTTGCATCTCCTGAAACAGCAGCTGCAAGTGCGATTGCAGGTTATATCGCAAATCCAGAAAAATTCGGAGGTAATAACTAATGGAAGCTAAAGGTAGAGTATTTAAATATGGTGATAACGTTGACACAGACGTTATTATTCCAGCAAGATATCTTAATTCATTTGATGCCAAAGAATTAGCAAGTCACGCTATGGTGGACTTAGATCCCACATTTGTAGAAAGAGTTCAGCCTGGTGATATTATTGTCGCAAAGAAGAACTTTGGTTGTGGTTCATCAAGAGAACATGCCCCTCTTGCATTAAAGACAGCAGGTGTTTCATGTGTTATCGCAAAAAGCTTTGCACGTATCTTCTATCGTAACTCTATTAATATCGGTTTTGCGATTCTTGAATGTCCAGAAGCCGTAGATGGTATTGATGATGGCGATGAAGTAAAAGTAGATTATGAAACAGGTAAGATTTATAACCTCACTAAGAATACAGAATATCAGGGTCAGCCTTTCCCAGCGTTCATGCAGAAGATTATTGAACAGGGTGGTCTTGTAAACTACGTCAATAATAAGAAAGGATAGAGGATATGGAAAAGAATATTGCGGTTATTAAAGGTGATGGAATCGGTCCTGAAATTGTGAATGAAGCAATTAAGGTACTTGATGCCATCGCAAAGAAATATAATCATACATTCAACTATAAGAATATCCTCATGGGAGGCTGTTCTATTGATGCTTATGGAGTCCCATTAACTGATGAGGCATTAGAAGTCGCAAAAAACAGCGATGCTGTATTATTAGGTTCTATTGGGGGAGATACTAATACATCTCCATGGTATAAATTAGATCCTACATTAAGACCAGAAGCAGGATTATTAAAGATTAGAAAAGAATTAGGTTTATTCGCAAACTTAAGACCTGCTTATTTATATAAAGAACTTGCAGGTGCATGTCCATTAAAGGAAAGCACATCAGAAGCAGGTTTTGATATGATTATCGTAAGAGAATTGACTGGTGGTTTATATTTTGGTGAAAGAAACACAAAAGAAATCAATGGTGAATTAGTGGCTCATGATAATCTTGTTTATTCAGAACATGAAATTAGACGTATCGCACAAAGAGGATTTGAAATTGCGATGAAACGTGGTAAGAAACTTACAAGTGTGGATAAAGCCAATGTTTTAGATACATCTCGCTTATGGCGTAAGATTGTGAATGAAGTGGCTCAGGATTTCCCAGAAGTAAAAGTAGAACATATGCTTGTAGACAACTGTGCTATGCAGTTAGTGAAAGATCCAGCACAGTTTGATGTTGTCCTCACTGAGAATATGTTTGGGGATATCTTAAGTGATGAAGCATCTATGGTCACAGGTTCTATTGGTATGTTATCAAGTGCTTCACTTCGTGAAGACAGTCTAGGTATGTATGAACCAAGCCATGGCAGTGCACCTGATATTGCAGGACAGAATATTGCGAATCCACTTGCGACTATCTTAAGTGCCGCTATGATGCTACGTTATTCATTTGATATGGATGAAGAAGCAGCATGTATTGAAAAAGCAGTAGAAAAGGTTCTTGCGGATAATATCCGTACTGTTGATATTTATAAAGAAGGAATGACAAAAGTATCTACATCACAGATGGGTGATGCTGTAGTAGAAAGACTTTAGGAGGGTAATATGAGAAGTGATAATGTAAAAAAGGGAGTAGAACGTGCACCTCATCGTTCACTCTTTAATGCCTTAGGCATGACAGAAGAAGAATTAGAAAGACCTCTAATCGGGGTAGTTTGTTCATATAATGAAATTGTTCCTGGTCATATGAATCTAGATAAGATCAGTGAAGCAGTTAAGAAAGGTGTTTATTTAGCTGGTGGTGTACCAGTTGAAGTACCTGCGATTGCAGTATGTGATGGTATTGCGATGAACCATACAGGTATGAAATATTCACTTGTTACAAGAGAACTCATTGCAGATAGTACAGAATGTCTTGCGACAGCACATCAGTTTGATGGACTTGTTATGATCCCTAACTGTGATAAAAACGTCCCAGGCTTATTAATGGCAGCGGCTCGTTTAAATATTCCAACTATCTTTGTATCAGGTGGACCAATGCTTGCAGGTAAGAAATTAAATGGTAAGAAGACTTGTCTTTCTTCACTATTTGAAGCCGTTGGTCAATATAATGCAGGTACTCTAGATGCTGCTCATCTTGAAGAATTTGAAGAAAAAGCATGTCCAACATGTGGTTCATGTTCAGGTATGTATACAGCGAACTCTATGAACTGTTTAACAGAAGCCCTCGGTATGGGTCTTCGTGGTAATGGTACTATTCCAGCTGTTTATTCAGCACGTATCAGACTTGCGAAACATGCTGGTATGAAGATCATGGAATTAGTAGAAAAGAACATCAAACCAAGAGATATCATGACTCCTGCTGCATTCAAGAATGCGATGACAGTGGACATGGCCTTAGGATGTTCTACAAACTCAATGCTTCATTTACCAGCTATCGCACATGAAGCAGGTGTTGATTTAAATCTTGAAATTGCGAATGAAATTTCTAAATACACACCAAACCTTTGTCACTTAGCACCAGCAGGTTCAACATTTATGGAAGATTTAGATGATGCAGGTGGCGTATACGCAGTCATGAATGAACTTGATTCATTAGGTATCTTAGATACAACAGGTATCACATGTACTGGGAAGACTATTAAAGAAAATATTGCAGGATGTGTAAACTTGGATCCAGAAATCATCCGTCCTGTTGATAACCCTTATATGAAAACAGGTGGTATTGCAGTATTAAAGGGTAATATTGCACCTGATAGCTGTGTTGTTAAGGCAGCGGCAGTCGCACCTGAAATGATGACACATACTGGACCAGCAAGAGTATTTGATAGTGAAGATGATGCAATCAAGGCAATTCGTGCTGGTAAGATTGTTAAGGGTGATGTTGTTGTTATTCGTTATGAAGGTCCTAAAGGTGGTCCTGGTATGAGAGAAATGTTATCTCCTACAAGTGAAATCGCTGGTATGGGACTTGATAAAGATGTTGCATTAATTACAGATGTTCGTTTCTCAGGAGCAACTAGAGGGGCGTCTATTGGACATGTATCTCCTGAAGC
>NZ_DAWDDM010000030.1:0-12565 GCF_052354645.1 Catenibacterium sp. | reverse complement strand
GTGTTAAACCTATTCTTTTATACCCATTACTTGGTGTATTTTGTATGGCAATCTTTGCCAGTGCAATCAACCCATTAATGTCTATCATTAACCAGGCATTAACTAACTTCCTCAGTGGTTTAGGTAACTATGGTATTATTCTTGGTGTTGTTGCAGGTGGTATGATGTCTATCGATATGGGTGGTCCATTCAATAAGGCTGCTTATGTTACAGCTACAGGATTACTTGCAAGTGGTAACTACATCTTAATGGCAGCTGTTATGGCTGGTGGTATGGTACCTCCTCTTGCTATTGCTTTATCTACTACATTCTTCAAAGATAAGTGGACTGAAGAAGAAAGAAATGCTGGATTAGTTAACTATATCATGGGATTATCATTCATCTCTGAAGGAGCTATTCCTTTTGCAGCTAATGATCCAATCCATGTTATTCCATCATGTGTTATTGGTTCAGCTATTGCTGGTGGTTTATCAGTTGCTTTCAATTGTCAGTTAAGAGCACCTCATGGTGGTGTATTCGTCATTGCGACAATAAGTAACTGGCCAATGTATTTAGTATCAATCATTATTGGTTCAGTAGTAGGCTGCTTAATCCTTTCTACATTAAAGAAAAATTAGTAATAGAAATACAGGAATATGTTGAAAAGGTTTTCAATATATTCCTTTTTTAATGCACCAATAGCACAAAAAAGCACTTTAAAAGAAAAAAACTCGAAAATAATGAAATATATAATTCTTTCATGCAATTATACTGATTTTTTCTACACAATTATACTGATTTTTTCTACACAATTGCAAAATTATGTGATATATTGTGACATGACATATTAAAAGGGGTGAACTTATGATTGATATACATAGTCATATCCTTCCTCTTGTAGATGATGGATCTACTAGTGTAGATATGAGTCTAGAGATGTTGGACGAGGCGTATAGAGATGGTACAAAAGAGATTGTCTTAACGCCACATTTAGCCTATGCATATGGTTTTGAGAATCCAAACTATAAAATTAAAGAACTCTTTGGTCAATTTAAAGATATAGTAGAGGATGTCGGTATTCCTATTAAGATGTATTTAGGCTGTGAGTTCTTATATAGGTCTCATGAGTCTTTTGAAAGACACTTTGAAGACATTACAACATTAAATGATACAAAGTATCTTTTAATGGAGTTCTATTTTGATGTAGAAGAAGAAATGATTCTTGAAGCAGTACAAGATGTATTGGATAAGGGTTATATTCCTGTAGTCGCTCATCCTGAACGTTTTGAAGCAATTCAGATTAATCCTGATATTGCAGCAGAAATAGTCAACAGGGGTGGTTATTTACAGATGAATAAAGGTTCAATACTTGGAGACTATGGATCATTAGTAAAAGAGACAGTAAAGAACCTATTAGAAAATAAACTCATACATTTTGTTGGTAGTGATGCACATAACTTGAGAAGCAGGCATTCTAGAATGTATGAATCCTATGTTCAAGTGAAAACACGTTTTGGTAGTGATTATGCACAAAGGATTTTTAAAGAGAACGGAAAAATATTATTAAATGGGGGAAAGGTATGAACAACAAGGTCAGAAACGGAATCATATTCCTGGTGATTGTGGCATTATATGGTGGATTCTTGCTATATGATACACATAAGCCACAAACTGGTTCTTCACCAGTTATTAAAGTACCTAAAGGTACTTTGGTATTAGATACTGGAATGGATCAGACAGCTACAAATCAGGCTATTTTAGAGGGTGTAAAAGTCACAGATAAGGAAGATGGCAACATTACTAAGAAAGTATTCGTTCAAGGCATGAGTACTTTTGGTGAAGGTGATGTACGAGTGGTTACTTTAGGTGTATTTGATAAAGATGATAACTACACTAAAACAAAAAGAAAAATCAAGTACAACAACTATAGTGCACCACAATTATATCTTAACAAAGCATTAGTATATTCTAAGGTTAACTCTAAAGCACAGTTTGCAGACTATATGAGTGCTTATAGTTGTGTTGATGGTGATTTAAGTTCTCAGGTTAAAGTAATCAGAGAATATGAACAGGATAAGAATCACTATGTTACATTTGCAGTCACTGATAGTACTGGTACTCAATCATCTCTCACATTAAAGACATATCAGACTTCTAGAAATCAGACAGTCAATATTAACCTAGATACTTATTTAATGAGAGTGAAGGTTGGTACTGAAGTGAATGCGAAGAGACATATTGAGTCTGTTACTATGGATGATATGGACTATTCAAGCTTAAAGAATCAGGTAGATATCAATACAGATTATGATAAGAATAAACCTGGTACTTATGAATTTATTTATAGAGTAAAAACAAGTAATGATGACTATGGCTTAACTAAATTAGTTGTCATTGTAGAAAAGTAGGGAGGATATTATGGAAAACAATGTACAGAATGAGAATCTCCTTACTATAGTTAAATGTATTATTAAAGATATACTACAAAGTTGGATCTTGATTGTTGCAGTCATGATTGTTTTTGGAAGTGTATTTGATTTTATGAAGACAGTCACTTATGTACCTCAATATGGTACAAATATGACTGCAACATTAAGTAGTGGTGGAGATACTTTTAAGAGTATTGATAAGGTTCAGAGTTATGTCAATACATTAGATTATCTAATGAATAGTAATAATGCGAAATCTTATGTAAAGAAAAAGATGCCTATAAGTAAGACAACTTATAAGGCAGAAGTAACTTTAAAACAGGCAAATGTAGTTAAGATTAAAGTGACTGCAGATACTAAAAGAGAAGCCTATTTCTCTATTAAGTATTTAAATGATTGGTATAGAGAAAATACAGAACGTTATAGTTTCCCATATAATATTACTGTATTAAAGGAAAGTAAGTTCTCTACTAAACCAGTAAATCCAAATAGTCATATTAAGAACTTCTTAATTGGTGGAGTAGGTAGTGGATTTGTATTATCTTGTTTACTTGGTTTATATTTCTTTTTAAGAGATACTATTAAGAGTGAAGATGAAGTGGAAAATAAGCTTGATACAAGATTATATGCAAAGTTACCATATGAAAAGAAGAGTAGAGAAGATGCAAGAAGTAAGAAAGCAATTCTTATCACTTCATTAAAGACAAGCTTCTTCTTTAGAGAATCTGTAAAGACAAGCTTCTTCTTTAGAGAATCTGTAAAAAAACTTAGAAGTAAGGTGGAAGCAACAAGTGATAAGCATGGTTATAAGTCATTTATGATCACTAGTGCTTATGAAAATGAAGGGAAGTCTTCTGTGGCTGTAAACTTAGCTTTAGCACTTGCGAAAAATGGCCGTAAAGTAGTCCTAGTAGATACAGACTTTAATAAGCCAGCACTATTCAAGATTTTTAATTTAGATGATTCTAAGAGTTTAAATAAAGCGATTGAGGGCAGTTCTAACTGGAGAAGTGAGGTAGTGAATGATCGTAGTGGATTAGATTTATTACCATGTAGTCAGGACTTATATAAGTCTGAGCAGTTAACAGGAAGTTCTAAACTAAAAGCAATTATCAAAGAATTAGAAGAAGAATATGATTTCGTAATTGTAGATACAAGTCCTGCATACTTCTTAAATGAACCAACAATTATGAATGGTTTAGTGGACGCTACTCTATTTGTAGTAAGACAGGATTTTGCACCTAGTGATGTCATCAACGAAACAATTAAACGTTTAACTTATGTTAAGGATAACGTAATTGGTGTTGTATTTAAAAACATGCTAAGTGAAGGCAACAAGGGAACTGGCAATTATAATAACCGCTATGGTTATGGCAAATATAAAGTAAGGGGGGATAAATAATGGAATCAAATAATCAAGATGAAATGACGATTGATTTAGGTAAGTGTTTAGAAAATTTCCTCCGTGCATTTAAGAGAATGTGGAAGACAGTATTATTATTAGTACTTATTGGTATGGTTGCATTAGAGATGAAAGAAATTCTTTTCTTTAATACAACTTATACAAGTGAAGCAGTGTTTGTACCTTCTACTGAATTAACAGATACATACTATTATGATGCCACTCAGGCAAGTAGTACTAAAGCAACACTTGTAGATACATTCAATTCAATCCTTACTAGTAAGGAAATGAAGAATATCATAAAGGATGTATTGCATGTAAATAAAGTACCAGCATCTATTTCAGCAACACAGATTGAAAATACAAATCTTGTTTTATTAAAGGTAACAGGCAAGAGTGCAAAAGATGCTTACGATGTTGCAACAGCTATTACTAATAACTGTGATACCTTAACAAAGGATGCTATGCAGGATGTAAGTATTATGTTATTAGATAAGCCTACAATGCCTAAGAAGGCTGATGCAGTTCCTAGTTATTTACTAGCAGGATTAAAGGGTGGATTAATTGGACTTGGAGTAAGTGTTTTATTACTCATTGTAGTTTCTGTATTTAGAAGAACTATCTTAGATAAGAATGATATCAAAGAAATTCTAGGTATGGATTATGTTGCGAAAGTTCCATTAGTAGAAAAGCGTCATCCTAATAATCCAGGTTTATTATTAAATGGTTCTGGTATTAAAGCGGATTTCAAGCATTCTTTCCATAATATTAGAATTAAGATGGAACAGGATCATAGAAAAAATAAAAATTCAGTCTATATGATAACAAGTACTGTACCTAATGAAGGAAAAACAACGGTTTCTGTTAATACAGCCATTACATTAGGACAGAAGGGTTATAAGGTATGTTTAGTTGATCTAGATATGAGAAATCCATCAGTTGAGAAGACGATGAGATATGCGAATATTCATAGAACATCATTAGACTATATTAATGACAAAGATGTCAACCTAGAACAATGTATTGTGTCTTTTGATGATATAGATGTTATATTTGGTAGTGATATTTCTGTTGATGGTTCAACTGAATTGGCTAAACCAAGATTAGAAAACTTAATTGAAGAATTAAGAGAAGTATATGATTTTATTATTTTAGATGTTGCACCTTTATATATGATGGAAGATGCATTATTAGTCGCAAAGTATGCTGATAGTGCAGTTGTAGTCGTTAAACAGGACTTTGCAGAAGCAGGAGATATTCTAGATTCTGTAGATGAACTCCATGATACATTACCTCATATTGTAGGTGTGGTATTAAATAGTTATAAGAAGACATTCTATAGTTCAGAAGCAACTGGTTATGGGTATGGTTATGGCTATGGATATGGCTATGGTTATGGGAGAAGTAAGTAAGATTTAAGAAGGGAAATAAAAATGAGTAAAGGTTCAAAAAGAAAGATCGAACATTGGCAGGTTGTTCGATTACTATTAATGGTCTATGACTTTATAGCAGTTATAGTATCATTTGGGATTGCTTTATGGTTAAGATTTGACTGTAAAGTAACAAGTGTAGAACCACAGTACTTAACAAATTATACAAAGACTATTATTATTTATGCTTTGTTTTGTTTAGTTGTATTCTGGTTCTTACGTTTATATAAGAGTATTTGGCGTTTTGCAAGTTATTCAGAGTTAATGAGAGTCATTCTTGCAACTGTAGTGACTGGTGTAATTTACACTGGTTCACTACTTATCATTAACTTACATATGCCTGTTTCTTATTATGTGATTGGTATTACAGTACAGTTTATTGCGACATTAGGGATTCGTTTCTTCTATCGTTTTGTATTATTACTTCGTGGTAGAACAAACAATGAAGTACAGAAAAAGAATGTTATGATTGTTGGGGCTGGTTCTGCTGGTCAGATGTTATTTAGAGACATTAAACATGCTAAAGAAACAAATGAAACTGTTGCATGCTTTATCGATGATAACCCTAATAAGTGGAACAGATACATTGATGATGTACCTGTATTTGGTAGTAGAGATCATATCCTAGAAGCAGTAGATAAGTTCAAGATTGAGAAGATCTATGTTGCTGTACCTAGTGCTAATCCTCAGGATAAGAGAGATATTCTTAGAGTATGTAATGAAACATCTTGTGAACTTATGAATCTACCTGGTATGTATCAGTTATATACTGGTCAGGTGTCAGTAAGTAAGATGAAGAAGGTTCAGATTGAAGATTTATTAGGTCGTGATCCTATTAAACCTAATATGGATGAAGTGTTTGCGTATGTAAGAAATAAGGTCGTTCTTATTACTGGTGTTGGTTCTATTGGTTCAGAACTTGCTAGACAGATTGCATCACATAACCCTAAGCAGTTAATTTTATTTGATGTATATGAAAACAATGCATATGATATTCAGTTAGAGTTAAGAAAGAAGTATCCAAACTTAGATTTAGTGACTCTTATTGGATCAGTAAGAGATAGTAGAAAGATGTTTGATCTTTTTAAGAAGTATAGACCTCAAATTGTATATCATGCAGCAGCACATAAGCATGTACCATTAATGGAAGATAGCCCATGTGAATCTATTAAGAATAACGCTATGGGTACTTATAAGACTGCTTATGCAGCTATGGTACATGGATGTGAGAAATTTGTATTAATTAGTACAGATAAAGCAGTTAACCCTACAAACATCATGGGTGCTTCTAAACGTTTATGTGAGATGATTATTCAGGCTTTTGCAGCTAAGATTAAAGAAGGTAAGGCTTATGAAATCCCTCAGTTATTTACTCATGAGGAGGATATGATTGAAAGACCTGAAATCAAAGAAGCATTAAAGACTACACAGACTGAGTTTGTAGCTGTACGTTTTGGTAATGTATTAGGAAGTAATGGTTCAGTTATTCCAATCTTCAAGAGACAGATTGAAGCAGGTGGACCAGTTACAGTTACACATCCTGATATTATCCGTTACTTTATGACTATTCCAGAAGCAGTAAGTTTAGTATTACTTGCTGGTACATATGCTCATGGAGGAGAAATCTTCGTATTAGATATGGGTGAACCAGTTAAGATTACTACTCTAGCTCGTAATTTAATTAGATTGTCAGGTTATACGCCTGATGTAGATATCAAGTTAGAGTTCACAGGACTTAGACCAGGTGAAAAGCTTTATGAAGAAAAGCTGATGGCTGAAGAAGGTTTAAAGAAGACTAAGAATGACTTAATTCATATTGGTTGTCCTATTCCATTTGATATCAATGAGTTCTTAGATGAGTTAGATGGATTACTTGATGCAGCATATAGAAATGAAGATGATATGAAAGAAAGAGTACAGAAGATTGTATCAACATATCATCCAGCATAACACATGTGTGTGGCACTTAGTGATAAGTGCCACCCCATGTATTTATTCATAGAGGAGGGAGAAAGATGGAAATGAATAAAAGAAAGATTCCTTTTAGTCCACCTGATATTTCTGAATTAGAAATAGAAGAAGTTGCAAAAGCACTTCGTTCTGGTTGGATTACTACAGGACCAAGAACTAAAGAATTAGAAAGAAGACTTGCTGAATTTTGTCATACATCTAAAGTGGTATGTTTAAATTCTGCGACAGCAGCAGAAGAATTAAACCTTAGGGTATGTGGTATCCAAGAGGGAGATGAAGTGATTGTACCTGCTTATACTTATACAGCTTCAGCTTCAGCAGCAATTCATTGTGGTGCAAAAGTTATATTTGTAGATAGTCAGAAAGATAACTGTGAAATGGATTATGATAAGGTCGCAGAAGCAATCACTGAGAAGACTAAAGCAGTAGTAGCAGTAGATCTTGGTGGTATTATTTGTGATTATGATAAGTTATATCAGGCTATTGAAAGTAAGAAGAACCTATTTACTCCTAGAAATGATAACACTTTAGGATCTAGAATACAGAAAACTCTTAATAGAGTAATGGTATTTGCAGATTGTGCACATGCACTAGGTGCAGTAAGAAAAGGTAAGATGGCTGGTGAATGGGCTGATTTTAGTAGTTTTTCATTCCATGCAGTAAAGAACTTTACAACTGCAGAAGGTGGAGCAAGTACTTGGAAAGATATTCCTGGTATAGATAACGAAGAAGTATATAAGTTATTCCAGTTATATAGTTTACATGGACAGAATAAGGATGCATTAGCTAAGACACAGTTAGGTGCTTGGGAATATGATATTATTGGTCCTTGGTATAAGTGTAATATGACTGATATTATGGCAGCTATTGGATTACGTCAGTTAGATAGATATCCAGGAATGCTTGCAAGAAGAAGAGAAATCGTAAGTAAGTATGATGAAATGTGTGATGAGTTAGGTGTGAAACACTTAAATCATTGGGGTAAAGACTTTGAATCTTCTAAACATTTATACTTAACTAGAATACCTGGTATTAGTGATGAACAGAGAAGAGAAATCATTATTAAACTAGCAGAACGTGGTGTAAATACAAATGTACACTATAAACCATTACCTATGATGACTGCATATAAAACCTTGGGGTGGGATATAAAAGATTTCCCTAATGCATATGCATATTATGAAAACCTTATTACTTTACCTTTACATACTAAGTTAAGTGATGAAGATGTAGAGTATGTAATTGAAAACTTTAAAGAAGTTGTAAAGGAATATATGTAATGTTGAAGAAATGGGAAACTTTACCTGATTATATGCAGAATGATGAAGTAAGAGTCTATTATGAAACATTGCAGAAGAAGAAAGTAAGTATGTTTCTTAAGAGAGTCATGGATTTAGTAGGTGGTTTGATTCTACTTATTTTATTAGCTATTCCTATGATTATTATTTCTATTATGATTAAGTTAGATTCTGATGGTCCAGTATTTTATAGACAGGAAAGAGTTACGACTTATGGAAAACATTTCAAGATTCATAAATTTAGAACAATGGTTAGCAATGCAGATAAGATTGGTTCTACTGTAACAGTAGGGAATGATAGTCGTATTACTAAAGTAGGAGCAAAACTTCGAGGTTGTAGATTAGATGAGTTACCACAGGTATTAGATCTTATTTCTGGTAATATGAGTTTTGTAGGTACAAGACCTGAAGCAGTTAAATATGTTGAACAATATAAACCTGAATATATGGCTACATTATTATTACCTGCAGGTATTACGAGTGAAGCAAGTATTAGATACAAAGATGAAGCTGAACTATTAGATGCTTCTAGTGATGTAGATAAAACATATATAGAAGATGTACTACCAGGTAAAATGAAATATAACTTAGATAGTATTAAGAACTTCTCGTTTTTTGGGGATATAGCAACAATGTTTAGAACTGTGTTAGCTGTATTAGGAAAGGACTATGAGTAATATGAGTAAAAATAAACCTTTAATCGCATTATTAACGAATAATGATGATGATATTTATTGTTTTAGAAAAGAATTGATAGAAGGACTTATTAATGAAGGATACGAAATGCTTATATCTTGTCCAAATGGTCCTAAATTTGATTTGATGAGAGATATTCCTTTCAGATATGATGATCCAGTAATTGATAGACGTGGTACTAATGTAATTGCGGATGCAAAGTTATTCCTTCACTATAGAAAACTCTTTAAAAATGAACGTCCTGATGTGGTTCTTACATATACTGCAAAACCCAATGTTTATGCTTCTATAGCAGCTAGATCTTTAAATATTCCATATATAAACAACGTAACTGGTATTGGTTCAGTTGTTAATATGACAGGATTAAAAAAGAGTTTTATTTTATGGTTATTTAAACTTGCATATAAAAGTGCTGCATGTGTTATGTTTCAAAACTCTACGAACATGAAACTTGCAGTAGATTCTGGAATGGTGAAAGGCGATTATAAACTTATTCCAGGCTCTGGTGTTGATCTTAACAGATATCCATTACAAACATATCCTGATGGAGGAGATGGAATAGAAGGAAACACAGTAGTATTTAATTATATTGGTCGTATTTTACATGATAAGGGTGTAGATGATTATATTGAAGCGGCTAAAAGAATTAAAAAGAAATATCCTAATACAGAGTTTAATATGATTGGTTTTATTGAACCAACAGAAAACCATTATGAAAAAGAACTAACTGATTTACAGAAACAAGGAATTGTTTATTATAGAGGTTCTCAAAAGGATGTTAAGCCTTGGGTAAAAAGAGCACATGCAATTATTCATCCATCTACTTATGGTGAAGGAATGAGTAATGTTTTATTAGAAAATGCTAGTTCTGGGAGATTTTTAATTACTACTGATAATCCTGGATGTAAAGAAACAGTGATTAATGGAAAAAGCGGATATATTTACCATGGTGGAAATGTAGATGAGCTTGTAGAGAGTATTACTAAATTTTTGAATCTTGACAACGATACAAGAAAATCTATGGGTATTGAAGGAAGAAAACATGTAGAGAGTAATTTCTCTAGAGAAATTGTAGTTGATGCTTACAAAGAGAAGATTAATAAGATTTTGAGGGGATTATATGAATAAGTATATACGTGCTTCTGTATGTGGAATTATTTCTCTTTGCAAATTTGGAATATTGAAATTAGAAAAAGGTAAAAACTTTAACTGCAAATTAGTTAATCTGGTATCTCCCTTAACTGAAATTACAGTTGATAGAGGGGCCTGTTTATATATTGGGAATAAGTTTAGAATGAGAAGCGGTGCAAAAATTAGAGTTAGAAAGAATGCTGTAATCTCTATTGGTGAAAATTTTAGTATGAGTAATAACTGCGTCATTACGGCATGGGAAAAAATTGATATAGGAAATAATGTTCAGTTTGGACCTGGGGTACTTGTATATGATCAAGATCATGATTTAAGAGTTCCAGGCGGATTAGCTGCTGAGAAGTATAAGACTAAACCTATCTGTATTGGTAATGGTGTATGGATTGGTGCAAATACAGTTATATTGCGAGGTACAGTTATTGGGGATAATACTGTTATTGGAGCAGGTAGCATAATCAAAGGTGATATTCCACCAAATTCTGTAGTTATACAAAAAAGAGATACAAAAATCACAAATTTATAGAGTTAATTTGGAGGAAACGATGGAATCGAATAAGAAGAGAATTGTTTTTTTTGATGGAACATTAATGCAAGGGGGTGCTGAAAGAGTAATTTCTATATTATCTAAAAGCATGATTAAGGAAAAATATAATGTTACAATTTTACTTTACTACAATGAAGAAATATTTTATAAATTAGATCCTAATGTTAAAGTTGTATCAGTTTTTAAAAACACCGGATCAGATAATATACTTATTAATATAAAATGGATTCGTCAATTTTTGAAATCTAATGCAGATATTATTTTATCTTTTTTAGCACCATTTAATATGTTAGCTATCGCTGCTGATTTTGGATTGAAAATTCCTATTATTGTAGCAGATAGAAATGATCCAAGAAAAATTCCATCTAGTTTTCTCTTAAGAAAAGCTAGAGACTTTCTTTATTTATTAGCAGATGGTGTAGTAATACAAACAACACATAACAGGGACTATTTTTCAAAGTATATCCAAAGGAAAAGCGCTGTTATCTATAATCCAATATCTTTAAATGATAAAAAAGGTATTGCTACTAAAACTGTTAAAAAGAAAAGGATTGTTTCTGTAGGACGTTTAATGAAACAAAAAAACCAGTTATTGCTATTAAGAGCGTTCAAAAAAGTTGTAAGTATGAGGCCAGGCTATAAACTAACAATTTATGGAGAAGGACCTGAAAGACCTTTTCTTGAGAAATATATATTAGAAAATCATTTGGAAGAGAGTGTTGACTTACCTGGTAGTGTTAAAAATGTACATGAATGTATAGCTAATGCTGAGATTTTTGTTATGTCTTCAAATTTTGAAGGTATGCCAAATGCATTAATTGAAGCTATGTGTTTGGGACTACCAAGTATTTCTACGAAAGTATCTGGGGCAACAGATTTAATTCAAGATGGAGTAAATGGGGACTTAGTTGATCTTAATGATGAACAAGCTTTAGCAGATAAGATGATTAGGCTAATAGATGACGATAATCGCAGAAAAACATATGCTTTTAATGCTATTGAATTGAATGAATTATTAAATACAGAAACAATAGTAAAACAATGGATAGAGTATATAAACAAGTTTTAAATTAGGAGATTAATAATGCAATTTAGTGAATTATTAGCAAATATAAGGAATGATATTGATAGATGGAAAAATATCAACATCATCAAGGCATATGTCCTACAACCTGAGTTTAGATTGGTCTGGAGATATAGATGGTTACAATTCTATCGTACACACAAATATCTAAAAGTGATGAGTGTAATAGAAAGAATTTTGTATCATAAAACTTGTGTAAGATGTGGTTGTGATATACCTAGTCATGCAACCATTGGAAGTGGATTTAAAATATTGCATGGATTTGGAATTGTGATCAATTCAAAAACAGTTATTGGTAATAATTGTACAATTGTATCAGGAACGGTAATAGGTGCAAATCATACAGGTCAACCTATAATTGGGAACAATGTAAATATTGGGGCAAATTGCACAATTATTGGTGGAATTTATATTGGTAATAATGTAGAAATCGGAGCGGGATCAGTCGTTACTCATAGTATTCCAGATAATGCTGTTGTTTATGGAGAGGCATCTCGTGTAAGAAAAGTAAAAGAAGAGTGAGGTGATAAGTGTGAAACAAAAATCAATCAAAACGTATAAAAAAAGACAAACTTAAAAACAA
>NZ_DAWDDM010000029.1:0-12658 GCF_052354645.1 Catenibacterium sp. | reverse complement strand
ATTCAGGTTAGATTTGGTAAGTTACCTACAATGAATCTTGATAAGTTATCTTATTATGATTCACAGGAATTCTTATTTAAATCAATCTATCAGGATGCAAAGACATGTTATTGTTTCTATATAACATCTCCTTCTAATGCTCCTGAAATAGATAACATATTCTCTTCATTATTCTTTGAACGTATTCATATTCCTGAATTCCTTCATGGAACTCCAGGTGAATCATTAGAAATCATTGAAGAAGAGAATGCAACTGCAGAAGCCTCTATCAAGAAATATGATGGTAAATTAAAAGATTTATTCAGTAAAAAAGAAAAAGATTTATCAGTCATTTATGCTTCATGTCAGGAACTTAATAAGACAAGTGAAGCACAGAGATATGTCGTAGTATTTGGAAACAATGCTGCTATCTATGGTTTCTGTGATAAACATTATGCACACTCTTTAAAAGAAGAACTTGAACAGATGGACAAGGTGCATGTTGAAATCAAACCAGCAATGGGAGATTCAAGACTTTATCCACCTACAAAACTCAAGAACAACTGGTTCTCAAGACCATTCAAGATGTTCGTTGAAATGTATGGTGTTCCATCTTATACAGACTTTGACCCAACAAATTTCGTTGCGGTAACATATACATTCTTATTCGGTATGATGTTCGCCGATGTTGGTCAAGGTATCCTGCTTTCAATCATTGGTTTCCTTGCTTATAAATTAAAAGGCATGAAGCTTGGTGAAGTAGGTATGCGTATTGGTATTTCATCTGCAATATTCGGTGTAATCTTTGGCTCAGTATTTGGATCAGAAAAAATCCTCGTTCCATTCTTTGCACCAATGGCATCTGAAAATACTATGACGCTATTAGGTGTTGCAATTGGTGTAGGTGTATGTTTAATCATCATCTCAATCCTATTCAATATCTATTTAAACTTGAAGAAGAAACATTGGGGAGAATTATTATTCTCTCAAAATGGTGTCGCTGGTTTAGTATTCTATGTTGCAGTATTAGTACTTGCAATGAATATGTTATTAAACCTTGGCTTAAATATCCCAATGGGTATCTATGTCGCAATCTTTATCATTGCCCCACTTGTAATGATCTTCTTAAAAGAACCTCTTACTTACAAACTTGAAGGTAATAAGATGTTCCCACATGGATTTGGTAACTTCTTTACTGAATCATTCTTCGAAATGATCGAAGTATTGTTGACCTTTGTTGCCAACACAATGTCATTCCTACGTGTCGGCGGTTTCGTCTTATCACACGCTGGTATGATGCTAGTTGTTTACACATTAGCTGAAATGGTTGGTGGATTCGGTTATATTATCGTTCTAATTATTGGTAACGCATTTGTAATGTGTCTAGAAGGATTAATTGTCGGTATCCAGGTATTACGTCTTGAATTCTATGAATTATTCAGTCGTTACTATGAAGGTAATGGTAAACCATTTGTATCTATGAAAGAAAGTCTAGAATAACGGAGGAAGAAAAAATGACTACTATCTTAACATTCATTATCCCTGCATTAATTGTTGTATTATTATCTTTACCACTAGTAAATGTATTCAAAGGTAAAGTTACTGCTAAGAGCGCTAAAATGCGTCTTGGTACTCATATCTGTGGTTTCTTTGGTGCTGTAGCACTTGTATTATTCCTTACATATGCAAATAGCCCAGTATTAGCTGCTGGTGCTGACAAGATGACTGGTTCTATCGCTCAGGGTCTTGGTTTCATTGGTGCTGCTCTTGCAACTGGTTTATCTGCTCTTGGTGCTGGTATTGCCGTAGCTGCTGCTGCTCCTGCTGCAATTGGTGCATTCTCTGAAAATGCTGAAAACTTCGGTAAATCATTGATCTTCGTTGCCTTAGGTGAAGGTGTTGCCATCTATGGTCTATTAATCTCAATCTTAATTATCAACACACTATAGGAGATTACTATGAAGTTCTTTCTGATCAGTGATAATATCGATACCCTCACTGGTCTAAGACTCGTGGGTATTGAAGGCAAAGTTGTTCATACCCGTCATGATTTCTTAAGCTTACTTGAAAATAAGATGAGAGATCCTGAAATCGCAATTATCTTAGTGACTACTAAGTTAATTGAACTTTGTCCTGATATTATCTCAGAAATTAAATTAAAACAGCCAAAGCCTCTTATTACAGAGATTCCTGACCGTCATGGACACTCTAAGATTGGTGAAGCCATCGATGGTTATGTCTCTGAGGCAATAGGCGTTAAGCTATAGGAGAGTATACAATGGAAGAAAATCAAGAAGTATTTCTCTCAATGAAGAATGAGATTGAAAAACAGTCTCAAAGAGAAGTCGATGCAATCATGGCTGAAGTAAAGAAGATGGAAGAAGAAGCTTATTCTTCTATGCGTGCTGAAGCTAAGAAAGATGCAGATTTAAGACTTAAACAGGAATTAGATGAAATGCAGTCAGAATCAGCTGCAGAAATTTCTGAATCCCATGTTGAGAGACAGAAAAAGCTTATTAATAAACGTGATGAGTATGTGGCTACAATCTTCAAGAATGCGAGAGAAGAATTAGTTGCATTTACAAAAACACCTGAATACAAAGAATTCATGGTCAACAAGGCTAAGAAGCTTGCAGGTGATTATATGCCTCATTCAGTTATTTATGTAAAAGAAGAAGACTTAGGTCTTGCTGATGATTTAAAAGCTGCTTATGGTGATGCTGAAGTGAAAGTTGGAGATATCACTATTGGTGGTTTAATTGTTGAAAACACAGAAAGCTCTATTGTTCATAACGAAACATTAGAATTCGCATTAAAGAATCAGAAAGAATGGTTTAACCAGCATTCTGGTTTAATCATTAATAAATAAAAGAAGGGGGATAAACAAGTTGAAAGAAAATTTAATTTATTCAATCAACGGCCCGGTTGTTAAAGTAAAAGATACAGATGCCTTTTCAATGCTTGAAATGGTGTATGTAGGTAACAGTAAATTAATGGGTGAAGTTATCTCTATTACTAAAGAATTTACTACTATCCAGGTTTATGAAACAACTACAGGTCTTAAACCAGGTGAACCAGTATTCCCAACAGGTCAGCCTATTTCTGTAACACTTGGTCCTGGTATTTTAAGAAATATTTATGATGGTATCGAAAGACCACTAGAAGAAATCGCAAAAGAAAGTGGTGCTTTCATTCCTACAGGTAGTGCTGTAGAACCACTAGATACAAAGAAATTATGGGATGTTACGCTTACTGTTAAAGTAGGTGACCATGTTGAAGGTGGTACTGTATATGCCAAGATTCCTGAAACAGACATGATCGAACATAGATGTATGGTTATGCCAGGTATGTCAGGTACAGTTACTGAAGTAAAAGAAAATGGTCAGTATACAATCAATGATGTAGTTATGGTCTTCACTGATGATGAAGGTGTAGCTCATGAATGTACATTAACTCAGAAATGGCCAATCAAGACACCTCGTCCAGTTAACAAACGTTTACCTATCAGTATGCCACTAGTTACTGGTCAGCGTGTTATCGATACATTGTTCCCTATCGCTAAAGGTGGAACAGCTGCAATCCCAGGAGGATTCGGTACTGGTAAGACAATGACTCAGCATCAGCTTGCTAAATGGTGTGATGCCGATATTATCGTCTATGTAGGTTGTGGTGAACGTGGTAACGAAATGACTCAGGTTCTTGAAGAATTCCGTGAACTCGTTGACCCTAAGAGTGGTAAGCCATTAGTAGACAGAACTGTCCTCATTGCGAATACATCTAACATGCCAGTTGCTGCCCGTGAAGCATCTATTTATACAGGTGTAACACTTGCTGAATATTATCGTGACATGGGTTACCATGTTGCTATCATGGCTGACTCAACATCTCGTTGGGCTGAAGCCTTAAGAGAAATCTCTGGTCGTCTTGAAGAAATGCCAGCAGAAGAAGGTTTCCCAGCTTACTTACCTTCTAGATTGTCTCAGTTCTATGAAAGAGCTGGTTATATGGAGAACTTAAATAACACAAATGGTTCAGTTACAATCATCGGTGCCGTATCTCCACAGGGTTCTGACTTCTCAGAACCAGTTACTCAGAATACTAAACGTTTCGTACGTACATTCTGGGCTCTTGATAAAGCATTAGCTTATGCAAGACACTATTTCGCTATCAACTGGAACTTATCTTATTCAGAATATATTCCAGATCTTGAAAGATGGTATTCAAAGAATGTTGATCCTAAATTCATGAGAGATAGACAGGAATTAGCTTCTATTCTTGCAGAAGAAACTAAATTAATGGAAATCGTACAGTTAATGGGTTCTGACGTTTTACCAGATGATCAGAAACTTGTTATTGAAGTAGCCAGAGTAGTTCGTGTAGGTTACTTACAGCAGAACGCTTTCCATAAAGATGATACTTATGTACCACTTGAAAAACAGCTTAAGATGATGGAAGTAATCCTTTACTTAAATAACCGTTGTCAGCAGGTTGTTGCTCAGGGTAAACCTATTCGTACAATCATTGAAACAGGTATCTTCGATGAAGTTGTTAAGATGAAATATGATGTACCTAATAATGATTTAAGTAAATTTGATTACTATTATAAGAAGATTGATGCAATTTGTGCATCTATTGACTAAGGAGGGGTAACATGGCACTTCAATATGTAGGTTTAAGTGAAATTAATGGACCACTCGTCGTATTAGATCACGTTAAAGATGCATCTTATGATGAAATGGTTGAACTACAGTTAAAAGATGGTTCAACACGTTCTGGTCGTATTGTAGAAATTGAAGGTGAAAGAGTTGTTGTTCAGGTATTTGAAGGAACAAACGCTTTATCACTTGCGAATACTAAGACAAGACTATTAGGTCATCCAATGGAATTACCATTATCAATGGAAATGCTTGGCCGTGTCTTCTCTGGTGCAGGTAGACCAATTGATGGTCTAGGAGATATTTATGCTGAAAAGAGTGCTGATATCAACGGTCAGCCTCTTAACCCAGTTTCTCGTGTATATCCAAGAAACTATATCAACACAGGTATTTCTTCTATTGACTGTCTAATGACTCTAATCAGAGGTCAGAAGCTACCAATCTTCTCAGGTTCTGGTTTACCTCATAACCAGTTAGCTGTACAGATTGTAAAACAGGCTAAAATTGCCGATGAAGCAGGACAAGGCTTCGCTGTTGTCTTTGCTGCAATGGGTGTTACTAATGACGTAGCCAACTACTTCAGAAGATCATTCGAAGAAGCAGGGGTTATGCAGAGAGTAGTTATGTTCATGAACTTATCTAATGACCCAATCATCGAACGTATCTTAACACCTCGTTGTGCATTAACTGCTGCTGAATATTTAGCATTTGAACATGATATGCATGTTCTTGTAATCTATACCGATGTTACTTCTTATTGTGAAGCATTACGTGAATTCTCTTCAAGTAAAGGTGAAATCCCAGGTCGTAAAGGTTATCCAGGTTATCTTTATTCTGACCTTGCTTCATTATATGAAAGAGCTGGTATTGCAAAGGGTGCTAAAGGTTCTGTTACACAGATTCCAATCCTTACAATGCCTAACAACGATATTACACACCCAGTTCCTGACTTAACTGGTTACATCACAGAAGGACAGATTACTCTTGATCCTGAATTAAATGCGACTGGTATTTATCCACCAGTTGGTGTTCTTCCATCACTTTCAAGACTTATGAAGGATGGTATCGGTGAAGGCTTTACAAGAGCTGACCACCAGGATGTTGCCAACCAGTTATTTGCATGTTATGCCCATGTACAGGATGTTAAATCATTAACATCAGTTATCGGTGAAGATGAATTATCAGAAGCTGATAAGAAATATATGGAATTTGGTCGTCTTTTCGAGCAGCACTTCCTTAATCAGGGATTCGATACAAATAGATCTATCGAAGAAACCCTAGACCTTGGATGGTTACTATTATCAGTTCTTCCAAAGAATACATTGGACCGTATTGATAATGCTGTTGTAGATAAATTCTATGATCATGAAAAAGCAGTCAAAGAATTTAATTTACACGAAGATGTAGTCATCAAAGAATTGAAAGACGCTGTAACTAATGGCTAATCAGGTTGTCCCTACTAAAGGGAATTTGATGGCAACCAAGAAGTCTCTTGAACTTGCTAGACTTGGTTACGACCTGCTCGATAAGAAAAGAAATGTCTTAATTAAAGAAATGATGTCATTACTTGATGATGTAAAAGAAATCCGTGATGACATCACTGATTCTTATGATCGTGCTTATGCAGCATTACGTGAAGCTAATGAATCTTTAGGTATTATTTCTGATGTAGTAGAAGGTGTACCTATTGATGATGGTATTAGTGTTAAGTATCGTTCAGTTATGGGTGTAGAATTACCTAAGATTGAATATGAGAAAACACCATTAAGAGTTGGTTATGGTTTTGAACGTGCGAACTCTAAGGTAGACTATGCTTATATCTGTTTCTATCATGTAAAAGAAATGACAGTAAAGCTTGCAGAAGTAGAAAACTCTGTATATCGTCTAGCGAATAATATTCGTAAGACACAAAAGCGTGCTAACGCATTACAGAATATCTCTATCCCTCGTTTTGAAGCCACTGTAAAGATGATTACAGAAGCCTTGGATGAAAAGGACAGAGAAGAATTCTCAAGACAGAAAGTTATTAAAGCACAAAAGAATAGACAAGAAGCTGCAAAAAGAAAGGCATAACTGGTACCTCGTGTACCAGTTTTTTTATGCATTAATACCTATGTGAATCCTTTTTTCGTAAGTTGTGAAAATACTTTTAGCCATAGGCATTTCGTTTTATTTAGTTTGACCTTGTTATTCATGCTTATAAAATTTATCGTAGAGAATATATAAAAATACTATGTCGATGAACTTAGACTGTCTTCTATGCTTATCAAGACCATATCTGATGGGGAAGTCAGAATTATCCTAAGGAATAGGAACAAAATAATCTGATAAATGATTGAGAAATCTATATAATGAATAAGAAAATAACCACTTTGTGCAGTATAAAAAAGTAGAACATAAAGTGAGGTGTATGAAATTATGAGATTTGTGAAGAAAGTGAAAAACATGATATCAAGTTGGTTGAATCGTTTGTTGTACAAAGCTATAATGAGTTTGAAAATTATGGATCATTTAAATTTTCAAATGGGGGGATGCAGCATGACAGCAAAGATAGCAATTGTGGATAAACCAATAAAAGCTGATATTACTGATGTAGCAGATTGGTTTTTGTTAAAAGGAAATATGTCAAACAAAAAGATTCAGAAGCTTTGTTATTATGCTGAAGCATGGAGCTTGACTCTTTTAGATCAGGATATAGCTAATCATTCTGAGTTCGAAGCATGGGTACATGGTCCAGTAAATCGTACTTTATATCAAACTTTTAAAGGCTATGGCTGGCATGAATTAAAAATTACTAATCGTGAAGAAGTCATGGCTAGAATGAAAAAATTATTTACGCCAGAGCAGATTGAAGTCTTAGAAGCGGTTTGGGATACTTATGGAGAGTATGGAGCTGATCAACTAGAAGCTTTAACACATACAGAGCGCCCATGGTTAGAACAAAGAGTAGGCTTAGGAAAATTTGAAAGTAGCCATAGCATTATTTCTTCTACTACTATGAAGGAATACTATAAGTCTATTGAAGTGAACTAAATGAGTAAAAAAAAGTTAACTGATATTAGCAAAATTAAAGATGAAAAGGTTGTTTTGATAAACCAATCGGCTAATCTAAAGAATCATCCGGAAATTAATTTTAAGTATTTGTGGAAATGTAATGTATGTTGTTTTAATGGTCTGAGTAAGTATAATAGCAAACACAAGGAAGAAAAAGTGTTTGATCAATTACAGAAATTTTTGTTTGAAGTGGATCAATGTTCTAGTTTAGAGGAAGTTATTACGCAATATACTT
Source organism: Catenibacterium sp. (assembly GCF_052354645.1). Classification (NCBI taxonomy): domain Bacteria; kingdom Bacillati; phylum Bacillota; class Erysipelotrichia; order Erysipelotrichales; family Coprobacillaceae; genus Catenibacterium; species Catenibacterium sp. The sequence continues at coordinate 4,735 of NZ_DAWDDM010000029.1, read as the reverse complement.
CTTCAAAAGGAAGTAAAGTGGATTTATCGAATGATTTTGTAAAAAGGATTAAAGATAAGTTTGAAAAAGCATATCCACAAGAAAAAGCATTATTGGAATCTGATATAATTCATATGCATTTAAGAAGAAATGGAAAAGAGAAGTTTGTCTTATTTGGGGTTGACTGTGGCAGTGTATTCTATGTGCTAGCATTTGATCCAGGACATGATTTTGATAAACGAGCCTAACTCATTGAGTTAGGCTTTTTCACAATTCCCTTACATTATATGAAAAATTGAAGATTTTTTGTTATATATAGTTATAATGTAACTCATTGGAGGGGACAACATGAAAAAGAACAGCTATTTGTATCATGCTGGTACATCATTTTTCTTTTATTTCGCATTTGCATGTTACAATGCAATGCTTGCTTTATATTTAAGTGATATTCACTTTAATGCACAGCAAATATCACTTATTACTTCATCAGCACCACTATTCTCAATTTTTGCTCAGCCTTATCTAGGAACATTGGCAGACCGCTTCCGTTCACCTAGAAAGGTATCTTTAGTGGCATTATTTATTACAGTAGTAATGAATGTTATCTTTATGTTCTCACATCAGTTAATTATTTTATTAATTACTAGTGCAACTATTCTTGCCTTATTCAATGCAGTGACACCATTAACGGACAGAATTGGTGTTTCTTCACCTTATGACTTTGGTAAGATCAGATTATGGGGTTCTGTTGGTTATGCCATTAGTGCTCAGTTATGTGGTTTAGTTTATGATGTGATTGCACCTATTTCTATCTTTGTTATTTTCCTCTTTGGTACAATAACAGTTCTTATCTGTATCCTAAGAGTCAATGATCCAGAAGAAGTGCAGACTGAAACAAAAGTAGAATATAGCTCAAAAGAAGCCTATAAGAGCCTCTTTAAGAATAAACAGTACATTATATTCCTATTAATCTCTTTCTTCTTCTGGGGCGCTTGTACAGCTAATTTCACATATATCTCAGTATTTATTAAATCAGTAGGTGGAACAGCATCCATGGTAGGTACATACCAGTTATTTGCGACATTATTTGAAGTACCTGCAATACTTGCAACTGACTTTATTATTAAGAAGTTCTCGTATAAACATATCATGCTCTTTGCATGTGCCATGTCTATAGTCAACTTTGTCTGGTATGCAACATTACCTAATCCAAATTTAATTGTAGCAGTATTTGTATTCAAAGGCTTATCTACTATTCTCTTTACTATGATTACAGTAAGATTAATCATGGAAATTGTAGAAGACAAGTATGTCTCTACAGCTTTTGGCTTACAAGCAACAGTAGGTAGAGGAATTGGTGCTGCAGTCGTACAGTTAATTGGTGGAAAAATGATTGATAGCTTTTCTACAATGACACCATTCTATTTGTTTTTATCCTTATTAATTGTAACCGCTTTAGTATTATCCTTAACATTTAAAGAAAAACGTGCTTAACACCATAATTCTTACAACATTATTAAATAATTCTTAATCAAAAAAGAGTTGATATATTCGGCTCTTTTTTATATTTCTTAAAAATTTCTTAAGAAAGTTCTTTATTTTTTTTCCCAGAGTGATATAATAGTCATTGTCGAAAAGAAAGGGAGTGGATTACATGGATAAGAAAACTAAAGAAGTTGTAGATTTCATGGTAGACCGTATTAAAACTCAGAAGACAATGTTTATTCCAGTAGTCGCTATTTCAGCATTTGCATTAGTAGGTTATGCAGCAGCTGATAGAACAGCGCCTATTGTTCATTCAAATAAGCTTGAAGTACCATTCGGTACAGAATTAAAAGCAAGTGATTTCACTGTATCAGATAATAGAGATACAGTAAGTGTTATTAAAACTGAAATTGATGATACTTCTTATCAGAAGGATCAGATTGGAACTTATAAAGTTAATGTTACTGTAAAGGATGCATTCAACAATGAAACAACTAAAGAAGTTGAAGTTAAAGTTGTTGATACAGAAGCACCAGCATTAGAATCAGTAAATAATGATGGTTATGTAATCAATGTTGAAGCAAACGGCAACAATGATTTAAAACAGTACATCAAAGCAGCTGATAATGTAGATGGTGATGTTTCTGATTTCATTACTTTCGATCGTGGCTTAGATACATCTGTTTTAGGTGAACAGGTAATCCATGCAACTGTTGAAGATAACGCAGGTAATAAAGCAGAAAAAGACTTTACATTCAATGTTGGTGATACAATTGCGCCAGAAATGAATTTAAAGAATGGTAATATCACTGTTAACTATGGTGATGGTTTCGATATTAACAACTATGTTGATATTAAGGATAACTATGATGTAAACCCTACAGTTACTGTAGAAGGTAATGTAGATACTAGAAATATGACTGATGCACAGCCAATCAAGGTAACTGCAACAGATGGTTCTGGAAACCAGACTTCAAATGATTATGAAGTAAGAGTAGCAGATATGGCTGGACCAGCAATTACATTAAAGAGCGATAATGTAGATGTGAAGTATGGTACTTCATTTGATCCTAAATCAAACTTAGCATCAGCTATCGATAACTTAGATGGTGATGTAACAGGTAAAGTAGAAATTACTGGAACTGTTAATACAAACAAAGCTGGCGCTTATCGTGTTTATTACAGAGTTACTGATAATGCTGGTAACAAGTCTGAAACAAGTGCAAAGATCAATGTATCTGCTGCACCAGTAGTACAAGTAAAAACTAACAACAAGAACAACAAGAGCAACAAAGGCGGAAGCTATAACTTTGGTGGTCTTGGCGGAGGCGCTGCACAGGGTGGTATCGTTGGAACTGCACATTCAAGACTTGGCTGTGCATATCGTATGGGTGCTTCTGGACCAACAGTATTTGACTGTTCAGGATTCACTTCTTGGGTATATAGTCAGAATGGTAAATCATTACCTAGAACTGCAGCAGCTCAGTATAGTGGAACTTCAAGAGTATCTAAGGATGGCTTAACAGCTGGTGACTTAGTATTCTTCGCTGGAACTTATAAATCAGGTATCTCTCATGTAGGTATCTATATTGGTGGCGGACAGTTCATCCATGCTGCAAACTCTAAGACAGGTGTAGTTGTTTCTTCATTAAATAGTGGATATTATTCTGCACATTATGCAGGAGCAGGTAGAAGATAAGAAGGTTCAAAAAGAACCTTCTTTTTTTATGTATTGTGGATAAGTGTTGAGAACTTCTGTTGTGATATAGTGAGATAGTATTTCTTGATATGTGATAGATGTATCTAATTCGCTAATGATATCTGCGATAGATGTTGAATGCAGAAATGTGTCAAGTTCAGGAATAATGAGTTTTAGGATAGAAACAATTTCTATTGCGGTTAAAGAGCTCATAAAGGCTGTGTATTCTTCATTTATTAGAATATCCTGTTCTAAGAAATCTATTAGATCGTAGATACTTAATTGTTTTAATAATGTGATATCTCTGGAATATTCAAATTGATTGAGAATCTCATAGAAATCAGCACCTTCGTGACTAAAAGTTATTTGATAACTATCTTGTGGATAAATAATAGGAATCTTGTTGAAGGATGCAATAATGTTTTCTTTAAATAAATCAATCGTAGGATAATGGAAAAAACTTATAATAGAATTTATTTCTTTAACTTCTTTTTTGTTATGAATAATTAAACCAGGTGAATTATAAATAGATATATGTGTTATGCATTGATGAACCACTAGTTCAAAGAAGTTAATCTGTAAGTCATATACAGATGTCTTAATAGTCTTTTCATAGTCTTCAATAAATGTTTCTAAATCATCAAATAGACTGCAGAAATGATTCTCTTCACTGAGTCTCTTTAAATAGTAAAGTACAAGATCAGTTCCTCTTAAATGATACATATCATGATAAAGAGGAATACCATCAATAAGAGGATAATCCAAATCTACGGAAATATCACAATAATGAAATAATGCATCTTTTCCTGTAACAGATTGAATAAAGAAAGGAATCTGTTTCTTCAAAACATTCAGATACTTTTCATTATTGATGGGAAGTAATTGAATACTCTTATAAATTCTTTGTATTTCTTTGATATCTGATTGTATAGATTGAATACCTTCGTCGAATGTTTCTCCATGTTCTAAAATATAATCTATAGTATCTAGAATATGCTTGAAGTCTTCTAAAGAAATAGAAGTACTTTGGTTATGGTTATAATGAAAACAAGTTCTTTGACTAGAGAAGGATCATAATTCTTCTCTGTATCTAATAGTCTCAATTCGATAGGTTCCACCTTCTTTCAATAATATTTCTATCACACGATTGATAGATTGATAGTGATAAAGTGCATTTCTGATATCTTCATCACTAGATGTAATATCTATTCTGCTTCTGATGATATAAAACATTGTGATAATATGCTTCAAATGAGAAATAGAAGAATAACCAAGAAAAGGTTCAGTGATAAAAACAGCTTTGTCGGAATCAGTTTCTATCCAATGCAGATCTCTACATACTTTGATCAAATGATTGGTAAGAATCATTTTCTCTTTTTTATTAAGTTTGCGATGTTCAATAATTTGATTCATAGGCACCTCCTGCTATTCTTAATATCATATATTCTAAAAAAGAACAAGAATTGAAAAAATAGCGAAAATATGGTAATATAAGGGCAGAAAAAAAGTCATACACGTTTTGATATGATGACCTCCCAGTAGACAGTGCAAATAATTAAAAGCACTGTTTGC
>NZ_DAWDDM010000028.1:0-13141 GCF_052354645.1 Catenibacterium sp. | reverse complement strand
TGTAGTAATTCTACACAGACATGACTACCAATATAACCTGCACCACCTGTAACTAATACATTCATATTTATTCCTCCATAAACTTTGCAACCACCATATATGACAGCTGCCATAGCCAAATTACTATTCTATTTGACTCTTATATTTTACAACGAAATCGTTCGTAACAAAAGACTGAATTATCATAGTGAAGCGCCTATCTTGTTTTCTTGCAAAAAAGAGCCATCTTTAATAAGATGGCTCTTAATTTAAATTTCCTTAAATGAATCAATCACTTTTGTTACTCCTGGTAACTTCTGATATTCATCTTTTTTATTTGCAGAATCGATTACGATTATATTTCTGCATCCTGCTTTATAGGCATTTTCAATACCACTTAGGGAGTCTTCAACGATTAAGCAGTCACTTATATCTACTCCTAGAATATTAGCTGCTTTCTTGAACATCATGATCTTATTATCATACGTTCCATCATCATAGACAATATCATCAGGATTGATCCAATGATCAAGATGGAATGATTCTACAAAGAAATCAATATTTGGTTTAATGGATGCACTTGCGATAGTAAATGGAATGTTGTTGTTTTTAAGTTTATCAAAGAATTCTGTCGCACCAGCAACTAAATGGAATGTTTCTTTATCTTCCTTACAAAATTCACGATAATACTGTTCCTTAAGTAAAGAATATTTCTGTTTCTGTTCATCTGTACACTGTCCTTCAAATAAGTATTCAATAATCTTATTATTAGGAACACCATTGAAATGTTCATGTAGCTCTTCTTCGCTGATTCCATGATGTCTTATTTCCTCGGAAATCTTTCCCCAGGCTAATACATGCTTTGGATTGTCAAAGAACAATGTTCCATTAAAATCAAATATAACTCCTTTATAAGAATTCATAACTATACCTCTTTCGTTTCTGATACGCGCTTAAACCAATAAGCTGACTTTTTAGGATATCTTTCTTGTGTATTATAATCTACATAGAATAATCCATATCTCTTATTATAACCATTAGACCAAGAAAATACATCCATTAATGACCAAACAAAATATCCTTTTACATTTGCGCCATCTTCGATAGACTTTAATAACCACTGTAAATGCTGCTTGATATAATCAATTCTTGGAGAATCATCAATATTACCATTATTAAAGTCATCTTTATAACCCATACCATTTTCTGTGATATAAATAGCTTTATAATTAGGATACTGCTTCTTGATTCTCATAATCATATCATACATTCCCTGAGGATAAATCAACCAGTCCCAGTCAGTAGTTGGAATACCTTCTTTAAATACTCTTTCACCAACACCTTTTAATTTGAACTTCTTTGTACCTTTTTCACCTGTACCATTATGGTGGATTTCATTTTCACCATCATATGCCTTAATGAAATGACTCTGGTAGTGGTTCATACCTAAGTAATCATTTTCTTTTGCAGCTTTTTTCATGATTTCAATATCAGCTGGATCATATTCAAAAGTACCATTATTAAGATGAACTAATTCATTGATGATATTAAGAGTTTCATCTGTATAATAACCTAAGAATGTAGCATCTAGCAAGAATTGATTAGCAAGAACATCTTCTTTCTTAGCTGCATATACATCTTTTGGATCATTTTCGTTTAAAGGATACTTGGTTTCTAGGGAGTGAATAATTCCAATGTGTCCTTTATAGTTGTGTGCTTTATAAGCACAAACTGCCTTTGCATGTGCTACCATCATTCCATGCATTGACTGAACTGCCTTAGTAATATCGTATGTAATACAAGGTGGGAATGTACCTTCAATATATTGGTTTGTTGCAATTGGCCATACTTCATTAAAAGTAAACCAATAAGTAACTTCATCTTTATATTCTTCAAAACAGAATTCTGCATATTTCTCAAATGCATCAATTGTTTCTCTATTTAAGAAATCACCTCTGCTATGTAAAGCATCAGGAGTATCAAAATGATGTAAAGTAACATATGGTTCTACACCATTCTTATGGCATTCCTGGAATACACGATGATAAAAATCAACACCTTCCTGGTTGATTTTTCCTTTTCCTTCTGGGAAAATTCTTGACCATGCAATAGAAATTCTAATAGCCTTAATGCTGAAATCTTTACATAGTTTTAAATCTACAGGATATTTATGATAGAAGTCACTCGCAGGATCAGCAGAGAATCTTCCCTGCTTTTCTAAATAATCATCCCAAGCGACTTTACCTTTACCATATGCTCTAGTACTACCTTCACACTGGTATGCAGCAGTTGCGCCACCAAACACAAAATCTTCACTGAATTTCATGATTAATCTCCTTTATAATTATTATATAAATTGAATACACACTAGGAATTAATTCTAATGTGTATTCAATGTTTATTCTCCGTCTAAAATTGAGAATACAAATTCAAGTGCCTTCTGAGGATTACGAGTTAATTCAATATATTTTTTACCTTCACAAGCTACACACTTGATACCTAATCTATCAGTATCTTTTTTCAAATCTTGATAGTAGTTCGCTACCTGTGGTGCTAAGACAACTAAATCATAGTCCTTTAACATATCATAATGTGCACCATATGATCCAGCTGCTGTAACAATAGAAATTCCTTTTTCTTTTGCACCTTTAGCTAAAGCATTAGCTAATAAACCACTTGTACCTCCACCGGCACATAATACTAAAATTCTCTTTTCATTGACTACATCTGAAGAAACCTCAACGGCTGCTTCTTCTTTTTCTTCTTCAATTAACCCTTCTTTTTCTGCTTCTTCAGCACATTTTTCTCTGTCGTATACCTTGAAGAATGGGTAATATACAACAAAGTCTACTACTAATACTAATACTGCAAATAAAACGGATAATATTGTAATACCACAACCAAGCACAATACCTAATGGAGCAGGTGTAGTCCAAGGAAGAATATACATGAAGCTGTTCATCTTTAGAACATCAACGAATAACTTAAAGATCCATACATTTAAGATTGGCGCTAAGACAAATGGAATAAAGAAAATTGGGTTTAAGATTAATGGAGCACCAAATAAGATTGGTTCATTTACACCAAATAATACTGGAATAGAACTTGCCTTACCAACTGCCTTTAATTCTTTTGATTTAGCCATGAAAGCAAACATAAGTGTTACTACTAAAGTTGCACCAGTACCACCAAGTGTTGCAACGAACTGCTGACAACCTGGAGTTAAGATGTTAGCTGCATGTTTACCAGCCTGGAATAATTCTAAGTTATTTGCGATGTTTACATAATAAATTGCTGATACTGCTGGTTCAACAATTGAAGGTCCCTGAATACCTACAAACCAGAATAATGACATAGCACCATAGATAATTGCTAAACCTACATATCCATCAGCCGCAGTGAATAGTGGCTGGAAGAATTCAATAACTGCCTGAGCAAAACACATACCTGCTGCATTTCTGAAAGCAATATCAAATAATGCCAATAATAAGATAGAAATAGCGAAAGGAATAACATCTGCGAATGTCTGAGAAATATTTGGTGGTACTTCTTCAGGCATATGAATAGTAATGTTTCTCTTTACACAGAATCTATAAACATTACAAACAAAGAAAGCAACTAAGAATGCTGTTAAAAGACCCTTAGAGCCCATATAACCACTTGCAAATCCACCTTTGATAGAATCAACGCCTACAACTAGGAATCCTACGATACCAGCCATTAGTGTAGAAATATTATTGATCTGTCTATTAACTGGCATGTCTCTGTTGAAACTATCACAAAGATTCTTTGCAGTTGTTCCTGCTACAAGAACAGCAAGTAACCCCATTGAATAGTTATAAGGTTTTAAAATCATAGCCTCAATTTCTTTTGGCCAATAAAATTTAAAAATGTTAGGAACATAAGCAATCAACATGAATATACTTGAGAATAATACTACAGGCATTGCTGACATAAATCCATCACGGATTGCTTTTAAATATTTATTTCTTGATACTTTTTCGAAAAACGGCTTAGCCTTCTCGATTTTTCCAATTAATGCCTCCATTATTTCACCCCATTATCTATAAATATCTAGTAGATTATTAATAATATCTTTTAATAAGATTGTAGTCATTAAATGATCTTGAGCATGTACTGTAATAAACCCGATATCAATATTTTCACCTCTAGCTTCTAACTGCAATAGTTCAGTTTGAGACTTATGTGCATCGTTCAAACAGTCATTCGCTTCACTAATAAGTTTTTCACATTCTGTAAAATCTTTTTGTTTTGCTTTTTCTACTGCAAGTAGTAGCTTACTTCTTGCATCCCCTGAATATGCTACAATTTCAAATCCAATCATACTTACTTCTTCTTTAGTCATTGTATTAATCTCCTTTTTCTTCTTTACGAATCGGCCTCTTTCGTTTACAAGTACATTGTAAACGCGTACATACCATTTGTCAACAGAAGCAAACATCTTTAAACAATAAATTAAACATTTATAAACATAAATGATAATTATCGACATTAATTACGTTATATTTGTTCGATTTTGTTTGCTTGATGTTGATTTCAAACACACCAAATGATATACTGACACTGACAAGGAGAGTGAAAACATGTTAAAAAAGGAACGTCTTGTAAGAATTACACAGATGGTCAATCAAAAAGGAATTATATCAATCAATGAAATCATGGAACAATTAGAAATCTCTGATATGACTGCAAGAAGAGATTTAGATGAATTAGAGAAGTCTGGTAAATTATTAAGAGTACATGGTGGTGCACAGAGTTTATCTTTTAGTATGGATCATGAACGTTCTCATTTAGAAAAGTCTTCTGTACAGATAGAAGAAAAAACAAGAATTGCGCATAAAGCAGCAAGTCTTATTCAAGAAGGAGAAACAATATTCTTAGGTCCTGGTACTACTATTCAGTTATTAGCAGAGCAGTTATGTGGACGTAATATTAGAGTAGTTACGAATTCTCTTGCAGTATTTAATATTTTGAGTGGTCATACTCCTACTGATGTAATGTTAATAGGTGGAGAATATCGTAGTAATACAAATACCTTTGTAGGTCCAATCACAAATATGGTATTAAGTAAATTAAGATATACAAAAGCCTTTATTGGTTGTAATGGTATCTTTAATAGTGGTATTACGACTTATTCATTAGAAGAAGGAGAATCACAGGGAATACCTTTAGATAATGCGAAGAATAGATATTTACTTGTAGATTCTACTAAGTTTAATCGTTCTGACTTTTATATCTTCTATGATCTCTTTAATTTTGATGCAGTCATTACTGATAATGAGATTGATCCTGATGTATTAAAACATTATAAAGAATATACAACTATTGTAACGGTATAGGGAGAACTCACTATGAAAAAGACTGGAATCTGCCCAAAATGTAATCACGATAAAATTATTATTATTAAAGATCAGCTCCATGAAAATGGTGGTGGTAATATTTCTCAAATAACGAATCATATTAATAAGCCTTCGCAAGTTTTCGCTATATTTAAAGAGGGAAATACCGCAAAGAAGACTTTCTATATTTGTGAGAATTGTGGTTATATCGAAGAATACTTAGACAAGGAAGAAATCAAGAAATTGCTTAATTATAAAACTGTTGGTAGTAAGATAAAGGATATCTTCAAATGATTAAAAAGCCATGCGATATTGCATGGCTATTTTTACATAACAAAAACCAGACCATTACTAGTGATACTGTGAGTATTTCTACCACAATACATGCAACTACAGCACATGACCACACTATCAAACTATCCATTTAGTTTTCTCTCTGCAGTCAAGTATGAAAACTTCATGAACAATGTCATATGTCCCTTTAAACTTATAAACACTCTTTTCATCGAATGAAATCGAGAGGAATCGAATCAGAAATTTCTTTAATAAATGATTTATTTGAGATTCTCCAATAATATTTACCTCTTGATATCACATTCTTTTTATTCAAAATAAATTGTATAGCAAAAAACTCTAACAATAATATAGTTTTACCTATCATATATGTTAGAGTCTCTAAATATCATTTCTTATATAAGTAAATCAACTTGTCTCCTATTCGTAATACATAAAGAAGACATAGAATTGATAGATACTGTTTCTTTAGAATGAAAAATATAAATAAAGACGCAAATAGTGCAAGTATCGGATATCTTAATTTGCTTTTATTTATATATAGAAATACATATCCTTTTTCATTAATCTTATTTTGAAGATAAAAATCAATTAACATCAACAATAAAACAATCAAAATATTATACAGGTTTAGTTGCATACCACCATGACCCCACTTTATTATAACTATGATACATTGTTTTTTTCTTCACCTTAAAATTCACTTTACTATTTTGATATCGATATGCAATCTGAGCACTTGTTGCAACACCAAATTTAACGGGAGATTTTGTTCGATATAATTTATAAGAAAAATTTCCTGAACATAGATATCCAGCTGCTAGCGATCCTAAACCAACCGAACTAGACCAATTGCTAATTATTCCTGCAATACTCGGTAATGCAAGCCCAGTTAATGAAGCCGTCGCAATAACTCCACCAATTACTGTAGCAATTGCTCCCACACTTTTTACAACATTTTTGAAAGAAATATTTCTAGTATAAACATATACAGGAGTATAGGGACTTGAAGATTTTAGTAATTTGCTGATATCTCCCTCATTTTCATTGTATTGTGAAAATACCAAATTAATATTTCTACCGTTTAAAGTAGCTGTCTTGGTCGTTTTGTTAAAAACATATATATTATTTTCCCCTTTTTCACTAATTGATTCACATATTACATAATTATCGTAAATATTAGTGCTCAACGCGATTTTTTCATCACCAATTTTTAATTCTTGAAACTTGGCATAAGGCTCAATTGCATATGTTGGTTTTATTGACAACATAGATATAAATAAACAAATCAAAAACGAAATACTAATTATCTTCTTCATAATTTGATAATTCCTCCATTTTCTCATGCAGCCACTATCTATAGAAGATCACTTAATAAATATGACTATTTTCTGTGCCTTGATATATAATAGCAGTTTTAAAGCTATTTTATTAAGCGCTTACATATAGTGGCTAATTAAATTTAATTCCATCTAGATGTTAATTAAATAATATCACATCATTATTGTTAATACAATAATTACACTTAAATAACTTCTTTAATAACCTATAATTTTACTTATTGTATATTTTTACGCTAAGTTTAAGGCAAATATTGCTAATAGATCATTATATTTAGCTTAACAACTGATTTTCTACTTTATGGTCGCCATAATTCAGTCATGATTTTAAAGGCCAGGTAAGTGCTATGATAATTGAAAATCATAAGGTTCAGTCAACGAAAAGATGAAAGAAGTGAGTTCAATGCTACAAATAATAATAGATTTTGGAACCAAATATATGCAAGATTATCTAGATTCTCTACTTCTTAAGAAGCGAGCTAATTATACATTCAAGAGGAAGGAAATAGTATCTGAGATTCTTGTTATGATTATGAATAAAGGAGCTTTAAGTAATAAAATAACGAGAGCTCCCTCTATGCCCATTTTACTTAAGGAAACTAAGTACGAGTGTCGTTTTGAGATTTTTGCTGAATAAGATAACCTAAAGGGACAATTAACTTAAAAAGAACCTTTTTCATTCCACAGGCAATTATCATAGATAAGAAATGACAGTTTCAATTTTCTTGGCATTTATGGATAAAAATAATTTCAATAATTGGATTTACCTGTTGATTATGTGTAATTAAAATCATTTTATAATCTTCTTTTACTCAGTATTTATGTTGATGAGCCTTATGCGTGTATTTCCTTCTTTTCAACAATCTAATCAGAAATAATATGCACTAAGTTAAAAATAATTGTTATGCGCATGGCTTTTTAGATACAAAAAAATCAGAAGACAGTATCTGTCTTCTGACTATTATTACTCAGGCTTTTTTGGATCCTTAAGTGATTCTGATAAAGTTGTAAGTGTACCAGCTAATCCTGCTAAGTCATTAGGTACAATAATCTTTGTAGCCTGTCCATCAGCTAAGTTCTTTAATGCCTTTAATCCTTCTAACTGGATATAAGCAGATTCAGGATTTGCTTCATTAATATACTGAATAGCTTTAGCTTGTGCTTCATAAACAAGTCTTAATGCTTCAGCCTGACCTTCAGCTTTCGCAATCTGTGCTTCTTTTTCAGCTGTTGCACGTAATACAAGAGATTCCTTATCCCCTTCAGCATTTAAGATTGCAGCCTGTTTTTTACCTTCAGCAACTAAGATAGATTCACGTCTTTCACGTTCTGCACGCATCTGTTTTTCCATTGCTTCCTGAATATCTTTTGGTGGAAGAATGTTTTTAACTTCTACTCTAGTTACCTTGATACCCCATGGATCAGTGGCATCATCAAGAATAGATCTCATCTTAGAGTTAATGATATCTCTTGATGTTAAAGTATCATCTAATTCAAGTTCACCAATGATATTTCTTAATGTAGTAGCAGTTAATGTTTCAATCGCATTAATTGGTCTTACTACACCATAAGTAAATAACTTTGGATCTGTGATAGAGAAATAGACAACTGTATCAATCTGCATTGTAACGTTATCTTTAGTAATAACTGGCTGTGGAGCGAAGTCCATAACCTGTTCCTTTAATGATACACGGTTAGATACACGATCAATTAAAGGAATAAGAATATGTAAACCTACATTTAATGTACGGTCATATGCACCGATTCTTTCTACTACATAAGCATATGACTGTGGAACAATCTTTACTGTACTGAAAATAAGAATAACAACAATTGCGATTAATAAAATCATTAAAATAAATCCTAACATCTTAGTTACCCTCCTTTTTTACAACTAGATGTGCACCTTCAATTGCGACAACTTCTCCATATTCTCCTTCTTCTAAAGTCAAATTATGAAGTGAAGACGCTGACCAAATCTGATTCTTAATTCTTACTTCACCCATATGATCTGCATCAATTCTCTTAATAACGAGAGCATGCGTTCCTATGAGTGCATCATTATTCGTATGTATTATATTGCCCTTCAGACTTTTTACAGCCATAGGACGTGCCACTATTGCGCATATAACAGATACTACTAGGAATATACCAACCTGTATTGGAACCGATAAATTTAATAAGCAGGCAATCAATGCCGCAAAAGCACCAATCACAAACCAGACACTTACTAGTGATACCGTGAGTATTTCTACCACAATACACGCAATCATAACACCTGACCACACTACCAAACTATCCATTTAGCTTTCCCTCCTTGTAGTCAACAATGAGAACTTCATGAACAATGTCATATGTTCCTTTAAACTTATAAACATTCTTTTCATTGAAATCGAGAGGAATCAAATCAGCAAGTTCTTTAATAAATGGTTTATTTGTGATTCTTCCATAGGACTTACCTCTTGATATCTTATGAAGCTGGTCCTGTGGATAAATTCCGTCATTGATGGCTTGCTTTCCCACGGGTTTGATACCGATACAATGATTGTCATAATCAATACCTAATAGAACATAATTCACATTTTCAAAATGCATACATGCTGTCGTATTCAACGTAATATTTGTTTCATAAATGGAGACGACAGATGCATTCAGTTCGTTTGTATTCCAGACAAAGTTCATGTTTATCACCTCCAATATCATTGTATTATTTTTATTATTTTTATTCAACAAAAATCGTATAACAAAAAAAATCTACCAATAAGATCATATTTCTACCATCTTGAATGTTAGAGTTTCAAAAGTATTATTTCTTATCTATGTAAATGAGTTTATCTATTATTCTTAGCACATATAGCATACATAGAATCAATAGATACTGTTTCTTTATGACGAAATAAATAAAGAAAGCCACAAATAAAACAAGTATTGGATATCTTAATCTACCTTTATTTATACATAGAAATACATATCCTTTTTTATTAATCTTCTTCTGAAGGTAAAAATCAATCACTACTAATAATAAGATAAAAAAATGCCTAACAAGTATCCTGGCATAGTCTATGCTCCTCCTATTCTTTAATAATAACTAACATTTTATTATAGTTGATGTTAAGAGCAAAGTTTTAAAATCAATTACTAATAATATTATAATCTATTATGTTATTAACATCTATAGATATCTGTGTAAAACAAAAAACTTCTGTTTTTACGCAGAAGTTAAAAGAGTCTCTTTAATTCTTTTGCCACACCATCATGCAATACATCTTCACAGATAATTGATGCATGATGATAAATCATAGGGATTGCATTCTTCATAGCGATAGGATGACCTACTGTTTTAAACATTTCTAAGTCATTGGCTCCATCACCAAAACAATAGCTATCATCAACATCTAAGCCATAATAGTTCAACATTGTTTCAATACCATGACCCTTAGAAGTATCTATATTAGATACTTCAATGTTTAAGCTATCATCATGTTTTTCATAGAAGAAAGCCCCTAGTCTTTCAATAAGTCCTATGCTGTCTTCTTTTTTATTATATCTGATTTCTAATTTAATTGTTTTCTTTAGTACTTCATCTAAATCATAATCATTGCATAAAGAATCCATATCAATATTACACCAAGCATAGAATTCATACATATGTGGTGACTCTTTCTTTAAATAACAACGATCAGTTGTAAGAAGTATATATTCATAACCTTGTGATTCTACATATTCAATAAGTTTCTTTGTTTCTTCATAAGGTAAAGTCAAAGAATCTATTGTTTTTCCTTCAGTTACAATATGTGCTCCATTAGCTAATACAAAACCATCAAAACCAATGGATTTGACTTCTTTAGAAATAAATCCAGTTGGTCTACCACTTGCGATAAAGCATTTATGGCCTAATTTCTGTACTCTATGAATTTCATCAATCGTATTCTGACTAATACCAATCTCTGGATGGTAGATTGTACCATCAATATCAAAAAATATCGCTTTCATTATTTCCTCCAAAAAAAGAGATAGCGCGAACGCTATCTCTTACTGTAAGTATGTAGTGTTTTCTAACATGACACCGCAGCCTTCAGCAACACAATCAAGTGGTGTATCAGCTACGAATACAGGAACCTTTAATCCCTGTTCAAGGAACTTGTCTAAATTCTTTAATAAAGCTCCTCCACCAGTTAAGAAGATACCCTTATTTACGATATCTGCAGATAATTCAGGTGGTGTCTGTTCAAGAACCTGCTTAGCAGCAATTAAGATTGTTTCACAAACTTCTCCTAAAGCAGAAACTGTTTCAGCTTCATTCATCTGGACAGTCTTTGGAAGACCAGTCACTAAGTCTCTACCACGAACATCCATAACTGTTTCTTCGTTAGGCTGGAATGCACAACCGATCTGTTTCTTAACTTCTTCAGCTGTAGCATCACCAATTAATAACTTATATTTATCTTTTACGTATTTAATGATTTCCTGATCCATCTTGTCACCAGCAATCTTTAATGACTGAGATGTAACGATATCACCTAATGAAAGTACAGCAACGTCTGTAGTTCCACCACCGATATCGATAACCATGTTTCCAGATGGTTTAGAAATATCAAGACCAGCACCAATAGCAGCTACTTTTGGTTCTTCTTCGATATATACCTTCTTAGCACCACATCTTAAAGCAACATCCTGGATGGCACTCTTTTCGATTGAAGTGATGTTAGATGGACAACAAATTAAGATTGTTGGTCTAGCAAAAATTCCTTTTAAGTTTAGTTTATTGATAAAGTGTGTTAGTAAGATTTCAGTAGTCTGGAAATCAGCAATAACACCATCCTTTAATGGACGGATTGCTTTTAATTTTCCAGGAGTCTTTCCAAGCATTTCTCTTGCTTCTTCACCAACAGCAACAGGTCTATTTGTTTCTACATTAATAGTGACAACACTTGGTTCATTAACTACAATTCCTTCTCCTTTAGCATAGATAAGGATATTTGCAGTACCAAGGTCAATACCAATTTCTTTTGATAAGCTCATACCTTTTTCCTCCTTGTAAGCATTTCTATTTTATCATTTTATTCATATTATTCAAGTCAATTAATTAAAAAATATTGGCTTTAAATCAATAAAAACTTAACGTACCAAAATTAAGTATAAATTGTGCAAATAAGTATCCGAGCGCCACACTCGCGATTATATAGAAGACGTAAAACTGGCTGATTCTGCCCTTTCTTAAGAAGCGTTCGAAGTCAAAAGCCTGCAAGCCATACATAGCTAATAAGACAGAAATAATATAGACTAAAATATTAACTGTACGATAAAACATAGTATCCTCCTTTGACACTATTTAACCATTTCAGCAATCAAAATACAACCATTTGATATTTCAAATGATTTCTAGTACAATTTTAAATGAGGTGATTGATATGAATGTACGCGCATCAGAAATTAAAGATCTAAGTCGTGTGATGGATCTTATTAATCAAGCAAAAGAATATTTTAAAGATAATAATATTAATCAATGGCAAAAAGGATATCCTGACATTAGCACAATACTAGACGATATTATATCAGGTAACAGTTATGTTCTTTCTAAACATTCCCATACATATGGCACAATGCATTTTTTTATAGGAATAGAACCAAACTATGTAAGAATCTACAATGGCCACTGGCTTACTAATACTAGGCACTATGGTATTATTCATCGTTTTGTGATTGATAATAATCATAAAGGAAATGGCTATGCAAAAAAATTATTGGATTATGCAGTCAACATCTGTAAACAGAGTGGTACTCCTTCTATTCGTTTAGATATTGATAAGAATAATAAACCAATGAAAGAATTTATATTAAAGAATGGATTTAAACATTGTGGTACTATTCGTTTAAAAAACAACGAAGAAAGAGAAGCATACGAAAGATTGATTTGAAACTGTGTGTAAACACAGTTTTTTTTATTTTACTTTTACATTTGCTTAACATATATAAGAAACAAATATACTATAATTCATTCAGGAGGACTCCTATGAAAAAATTAAAATTCTATATCATATTTTTATCTCTTTCTATTCTATTCTTACTATTTGATTGGTACTATTCAAGAAAACTCAATCTAGATTATATTAAGATTATCATTTTATCTCTTACAATTGTATTTGATTATCATTTGCTTATTTAGTC
>NZ_DAWDDM010000027.1:0-13164 GCF_052354645.1 Catenibacterium sp. | reverse complement strand
CCATATAATATTCTTCATCTTCTTTAGCTGCATTCTGTAATCTAGTGATTATTTCTTCTTTTGTCATATAGTTATTTCCTCACCTTTCTATACTCATAACAATCAGGATGTGATGTCTTATTGATAATAGTATCAGCCAATGCTTCTGTTATATTATCCATTATGGCACATGGCAAATTATTGATTTTCTTATAGAGGACACCTGTTGAAATAGGTAATGCAAAGAGTTTCTTTGTTTCGGCCAGGAACTTCAATTTATCCTCTGGGACTTTCACAATATAGACTTTTCCATATTCTAAATTCTCATCATCATCTTCCATTTCACAACCATTTTCTAGCCATGATTTAAAATCAAACCATTCCTCTACTTCAGAATTTCCTATCTCTGCCGCATCTAAGAAACCACATAATGTTGCTCCTTTTTCTGCCTTCATAATTAGTTCTCTATCTCCATTATCATTTCCAATGCTGATATATCCAGGCATATTAATAGAAAACTCATTACATTCATAACTTTCAATAATAGTAGAAGTATCATAGAGTATACATAGATTCATAGTTATCCCATTCGCATATCTTAAAACTTTCTTATACACTTTAGGGATTGTTTCCTTGATATGTTTTTCTACAGATTCTATATCTTCTTTTGTTACTGGTGCATTTTTCTGTATATAATCAATATTATTGTAGTTCATAATTTTACCTTCCTGATAGTTATCATTGCATATTCTACTTATTCTTACAATGTATTACCCAAATTAAGAAATTATTCCAAGAATAGAGTCATATCCCCATTAATACAGTATTCGTCATGATATAAAAAAATCGTGTAAATCAATTTTGTTCACACGATTTTTTATATAGTTTCAAACAAACCTTTAATTAGATTTGCGGCAATAATGCGACTTGAAGTTTTTTTATTGAATCATCTTTAGAATTTTTTCTAAAAGTACCATAAATATCCCAATGATAGGGCTCTTCAAATGCAATAGCCTTTAATCCTGTTGGTGCTTCATCTTCAAATTTTGGTGAAATTGCAATCCCTATTTTTTGTCTACATAAATGCATCAAGGTTCCGCCATCCATGGTTTTTGCTTTTATGTTTGGAGTAAACCCCTTGATTTTGCAGGCTTTAATGAAATCATTATATATATGAAAACTCTCATTCATTATTATAATATTCTCATTTCTCAGCATATCTAGAGGGATTTTTTCTTTCTCATAATAAGGATGTCCTTCATATACATATAAAACAAGATCACATTGACATAATTTTACTTGTTCTAAATTAGGATAATCATGTAGTCCAACAACAATACCATACTCAATATCATAATTAAGAAGCTTATTTATGACTTCTTCATTACTGTACTCACTCCATTCTACATGAAGAGTTTTATTTGAGTTTGCAAAATCTAATATTGTCTTAAGTTGAATAGCCTTTAAGATACCACTTGCACAACCAATTCGTAAGCGATTTATTCCGTTATTAAGATTATTTATTTCAGTTTTAATATGAGCATCCTGCAAGACAAATTCTTTGCTCCAGTCATAAAATAATTTTGCGCTATCTGTAGGAATAACACCATTTTGAGAGCGAACGAAAAAAGTGGTGTTATACTCATGTTCAAGATTCTTGATGATTTTACCAAGACCTTGTGCAGAAATAAATAAATGTTCAGCTGCTCTATGCATACTATGCATTTCATATACTTTCTGAAAATATATAAAATTCTTTATATCACCCAATTTAAATCACCAGTCACCTTCATATCATTATTAGATATGGTTAGCTACTTCGAATGCATCCCAGATTGCATACATGATATTGGATACTTTTTTTGCATCTCCAAGCAAATAAAGATCAGGAATATCAAACTGAAGATTATTATAAAGTGTATTCTCTTCTTTATATCCAACTGAAAGGATAACACTATCACTCATAATAGTCTTGCTACCTTCTTTAGTATCTACTTTCACTTCTCCATTCGCAAATTCTGTAACCTTTGCACCTGTGATAATTTCTACTCCATTAAATGGTAGCAATGCTTCCAGCATTTCTTTATTCGCAGCACAAAGTGGACCATTTACAGCCATTACCTTATCTAATGCTTCAACAATTGTAACATGAATTCCATTCTGCGCCAACCACAAAGCAGTTTCACAACCTACAAGTCCACCACCTACAACGACAGTTTTCTTTCCAGCATCCTTCTGTTTCAATAAAACTTGTTCTGCTGTATAAGTATGTGAATCATCACCCAAAGAGAATACTTTTGGTTTAGATCCTGTCGCAAGAATCACAGTATCATAATCCATAGCTTTAATTTCTTCTTCATTAAGTTCCGTATTCAAATGAACATGTACACCTAAACGATTTAATTCATTTGTATACCAATCTGCTAATGCAATATCATCTTCTTTAAAATCAGGAGCTCCACCTGGAATTAAATTACCGCCAAGCCTACTTCCTTTTTCATAAACTACTGGTTGATGTCCTCGGATAGCTAATACACGTGCAGCTTCACAGCCTGCAACACCACCACCTACAATCAACACTTTCTTTTTCTTTAAAATAGGCTCATATGCATTAACACGCTCTCTAGCTGCCTGTGGATTTACAGCACAATTAAGAAGAGAATATGAAGCAACTCTTCCCATACATCCTTCATGGCAAGAAATACATGGACGTATCTGTGTGATCTTACCACATCTTAATTTATTACAATAATCTGGATCTGCTAGTAGTGGTCTACCTAGATCAATAACATCACATTCACCATTTTCAATAGCTTCTAATGCCATGTCTGGATTATCCATACGGCCTGCACAGAATACTGGGATATCTACTACTTCTTTTACCATTTTGCAGTATCCTCTGTAAAGCCCTTTCTTTTGATACATAGGAGGATGATTCCACCACCAGGCATCATATGTTCCAACATCAGTATCCAGCGCATCATAGCCATAGCTTTCAAGTAATTTAGCAGCTTTTAAGCCTTCTTCTGTGTCTCTGCCCTTTTCTTCAAACTCTTCTCCTGGTAATGCTCCAACACGCCAATCTTTTATCATACTTTTTACACTAAAACGAAGTGTAACAGGGAAATCATCACCACATGTTTTTTTAATTTCTTCTACTATTTCCTTAGCAAAACGAAGTCTGTTCTCAAGAGAACCTCCATATTCATCAGTTCTTTGGTTAAACATTGAAATCGCAAATTGGTCAATTAAATAACCTTCATGTACTGCATGAATCTGCACACCATCAAAGCCTGCTCTTTTTGCATGGAAAGCAGCTTCACCAAACTGTTTTACAATAGCATGAATTTCATCTACAGTAATGGCACGACAAGTCTTATCTAACCAGCGATGTGGGATTGCAGATGGTGCAATGGGTGGAATATCTCCTACATTTGTAGGAATAGTCACACGACCAAATCCTCCTGATAACTGTAAAAAGATTTTACTTCCATATGCATGAATTCGCTCTGTCATTTCTCTACTTGTTTTCACAAAGTTAACAGGCTTGTAAAGTGGATTAGGAACAGTTGAAGGGTCCTGTTTTTCAACAACCTGATCAAAAAATGTGACACCTGTAATAATAAGTCCAGTTCCACCCTTTGCTCTTTCTACATAATAATCAATACCACGCTGATTCCAACCGCCATTGGCATCTGCAAGACCTAAAGGTCCCATTGGAGCCATCGCAAATCGATTTTTAATAGTTATACTTCCAATTTTTATTGGACTAAATAATTTTGAATATTTCATAAAATTTGCATCCTTCCTTGTTATTTTATTCTCATGACTACATGATAACATATGTCTTTAGGACTTAATATCAATGAAACGTTTACAGTTATAAACAAATATTTTCTACATACTACTAAAGGTATCAACCTGTAAAAAAGTTGATACTTTTATAATGTGTGCCACAAGCCACATATTTAATGAACAAACCGTTCTATGATTTTTATAAATGTTTTGTATCTGAAGCACATAGATTGTGTCAAGCATAACAAATATCTTTACTTAAAATCAAATAAATATCACATAACATATCGTTATGAGATTTTTGCTGAATAAGATAACTTAAAGCAACAATACACTTAAAAAGAGTGTTAAAAAAAGAAGCGATACTCTCGCTTCTTCTACTTAATCATTCGTAACCAATTCCCCGCTATTTTTGCAATTATCTCCCCGTAGCTCCAAGTTTTTTTATTATAAAAAACTCTCTCTTTTTCTTTTTTATTTTCATTTTTAAAACATGAAAAATAGCTAGAAAATAATATGCTTTAACTAACGGAAAACCGCTTAAATACAAGGTTTTTAATGATAATATCTTTAATTTTACCAAACAAAAAGACCATGCATTTTTCAACGCAAGGTCTCATTTTTTATTTCTTATTTAGTTTTCTAAGTAGTTCTTAGATCAGTTCCCATGGAAAATGTAAATTACAAATTCGCGGGGATTGATGTGGGATTCTACACTACTAGTTATTCAAATTCAATAGTTCCAGGTGGCTTAGATGTAATATCATACATTACTCTATTCACACCACGAACTTCATTGATGATTCTATTCATAGTCTTATTTAATACTTCATAAGGGATTTCAGCTGCTTCTGCAGTCATGAAATCAATAGTATTAACAGCTCTTAATGCAACAGCATAGTCATAAGTTCTTTCATCACCCATAACACCTACTGACTGCATATTAGTTAATGCTGCAAAATACTGACCGATAGAACGATCTAATCCAGCATTCGCAATTTCTTCTCTATAAATCGCATCTGCATCCTGTACCATACGTACCTTTTCTGCAGTAACTTCACCAATGATTCTAATACCAAGACCTGGTCCTGGGAATGGCTGTCTGAATACTAAATATTCTGGAATACCAAGTTCAAGACCTACTTTTCTTACTTCATCCTTGAATAAGTCTCTTAATGGTTCAATAATTTCTTTGAAATCTACACAATCAGGTAATCCACCAACATTATGGTGAGACTTGATGACTGCAGATTCTCCTCCAAGACCGCTTTCTACAACGTCTGGATAAATAGTACCCTGTACTAAGAAATCAACGGCACCAATCTTCTTTGCTTCTTCTTCAAAGACTCTGATGAATTCTTCACCGATGATTTTTCTCTTGCTTTCAGGTTCAGTTACACCCTTAAGCTTAGAATAATATCTTTCCTGTGCATTCACTCTGATGAAGTTTAAGTCATAGCAGCCATCTTTACCAAATACAGCTTCAACTTCATCACCTTCGTTTTTACGAAGTAAACCATGATCTACAAATACACAAGTTAACTGATTTCCGATAGCCTTAGATAATAAGACTGCTGCAACAGAAGAGTCAACACCTCCAGATAAAGCACATAATACTTTACCATCGCCAACTTTTTCTCTGATTGCTTTAATAGATTCTTCTACGAAAGAATCCATCTTCCAGTCACCAGAACATCCACATACATCGATTACGAAGTTTCTTAACATCTTCTTACCTTCTGCTGTATGTAATACTTCTGGATGGAACTGAATACCATAAAGGTTCTTTTCTCTGTTTTCACATGCTGCAACTGGACATTCATCAGAATGTGCTACAGATTTGAAGCCAGGAGCTAGAGCTGAAATATAGTCATTATGACTCATCCAGCATACTGTCTTTTCAGATACATTTGAGAATAATGGTGAAGTTGTATCAACAACGATTTCTGTCTTTCCATATTCTCTAGTAGGTGCAGCTTCTACATTTCCACCTAATACATACTGCATTAGCTGAGCACCATAACATAAGCCAAGTACAGGAACACCACATTCAAAAAGTTCTTTTTCGCATGTTGCAGCTCCTTCTTCATAGCAGCTATTAGGACCACCAGTTAAGATGATTCCCTTAGGGTTGAGTTCTTTAATTTTCTGCATTGCAACTTTATATGAATAGATTTCACAATATACGTTGCTTTCACGAACTCTACGCGCTACGAGCTGATTGTATTGGCCACCAAAATCAATAACCAGTACTAATTCTCTTTTCATAAGTTCTCCTTTACTATTTATTTATTAAAATACTTCCTTAAGCACAATTGTCTGAGTACGATCAGGTCCAACTGAGAACATTATCACTGGGCAGTGAATAAGTTCTTCAATCTTCTTGATATAGTTCTGAGCATTGACAGGAAGTTCTTCAAATGAAGTGACATTTGTGATATCTTCCTTCCAGCCTGGTAATTCTACATAAACTGGTTCTACTCTTTCTAATTCTTCAATAGTAGAAGGTAAACCATGGATTTCTTTACCATCTAACATGTAAGCAGTACAAATCTTAATAGTATCTAAACCACTTAATACATCTAACAACATTAATGAACATCCAGTTAATGAAGCCATTCTTCTTGACTGGTTAACGACAACTGCATCGAACCATCCAATTCTTCTAGGTCTCTTAGTTACTGTACCAAATTCATGACCTGCATTTCTGATATAATCACCTAATTCACCTTCAATTTCAGTAGGGAAAGCACCAGAACCAACACGAGTAGTATAAGCCTTAATAACACCTACTACATCAGTTAAATAAAGAGGACCAATGCTTGCACCAGATGGTACACCATTAGCACCTGGGTTAGAACTTGTTACATATGGATAAGTACCATAATCAATATCAAGCATAGTACCCTGAGCACCTTCAAATAAGATTTTCTTCTTTGCCTGGAATGCTTCATCTAATAAGATACCAGTATCACAAACCATAGGTTTGATTACTTTAGCATATTCCTTATATTCTTCAAAGATTTCTTCTGCAGTACACTGTAATCCAGGATACTGTTTCTTCTTGAATGCTAATGTTTCTTCAAGTCTCTTCTTGAATAATGGTTCATTAATGAATTCACCAACACGAATACCGATACGGTCATATTTGTCTACATAAGTAGGTCCAATACCCTTCTTAGTTGTACCGATACTTGCAGCACCACGCATTTCTTCTTCTAATTCGTCAATTTCAATATGATAAGGTAAAGTGACATGTGCACGATCTGAGATGTGCATCTTATCAGTCTTGATACCTGCATCATTTAAATACTTCATTTCTTCAAGTAAAGCTTTAGGATTGATAACCATTCCGTTACCTAATACAACTTCACCAGTTGTAAAGATTCCGCTAGGAATAAGTCTTAAGGCAAATTTCTGGCCATTAAATTTAATAGTATGACCTGCATTATTACCTCCAGAATATCTCACTACTAGATCTGCCTGCTGTGCAAGATAATCTGTAACCTTTCCTTTTCCTTCGTCGCCCCACTGGCTTCCAACAACAACGACTCCTGCCATTTATGTTCATCCTTTCTTTCATTAAAATACAACTATATTATAGAGGATAAAGAACATTATGTAAAACATAAAACTATCGTTAAATCAATGAAATTATGTGAATAAGTGCTATAATCAAATCACACGAGGTGATTTGATGAAAAAACTAGCGGTTCTGTTTCCTGGAATTGGTTATCATTGTGATAAGCCACTCCTCTACTACTCTAAAAAATGTTTATCAACCTATGGCTATGAGATCATTGAAGTGAACTATAAACACTTTCCTCATATGAAAGATAAAGATGAATTAATTAAGCAGGCTGAAGATATTAGTTATGCGCAGACTGAAGAAATTCTTAAAGATATTCCATTTTCTACTTATGATGAAATCCTATTTGTATCAAAAAGTATTGGTACTGCCATTAGTGCACGTTTTAATGAAGAACATCATGTGAATGCATATTCTATTTATTTCACACCACTTGTTGCGACTTTCAAGTATAGCTTAAATGGTATTGCCTTCCATGGTACAAATGACCCATGGGCCAAAACGAATCTCATTCAATGTGCATGTGATGAAGCACATATTCCACTTATTCTCTATCGTGATGCAAATCACTCATTAGAGTGTGGAGATGTGCTTGTTGATATTTCTAATCTTCATGACATCTTTCTTCATGTCATAGAAGCGATGCAAACAGTTTATCCACTATAGGGGTAAACTGTTTTTTAAATAACGATAAAGATAAAGCTGTAGTTTGCTTGTCAAACGATTCATTGAAAGATGATAATCCTTCAACATCCCATCTGTAAATCCTTTATCGCTATTCACATGGATAGTGACCTGATCACCTAAAGAAACATGCTCCACTTTAGAATAAATAACTAAGTCAGCATCTTCTTTTACATAAGGCTTAAACCATGTGGGAACATCTATATCCCCTATGAATTGAATAGGGACCATAATGTCTTTGAGGGCTTTTTCTATAGAACCTCCTGGAATCAGATAGCCTTTTAATAGTGTTTCTATCTCATTCCTCATTGGGGTCATATGTTGATATGCTTCTTCTTTTGTTTTGGCTTTATTCGCTATGCGTACTCTTACATAGCCTTCTCCTGCATACATCGTAAGAGTGACATCTGTTTGTTTATATTGGGTTTCTGTCAGTTTTTCATCAATCATACTTTCCCCAATACCCATCACTAGAAAGTCTTCTGTATAGATCTGTTCCTGGCGATAGTGTTCTAGATAGGGTTTTAAGGAATGTTCTACGACATAATTGAATTCCTTAGGTGGACCAGGAAGATTAATGATCATCTTACCATCCTTGCTCATCACACAGCCATTGGCTGTTCCTACATCATTCTCTAATATATAAGCATTTTCTGGGAAATAAGCCTGTTTGAAGTTGTTATCAGAAACAACATCGAGTCCTGTCACAAAGCGACATTTTTCATCCACCTTACGAGCTTCTTCTTCGTTATAGACAAGTTCTAGTCCTAGATATTCTGCTGAGAGTTCCTTAGTTAAATCATCCTGCGTTGGACCAAGTCCTGCAGTAGTAATGACACAATCAGCCCCTCTTTTAAACGCAATATCGAGACATTCTAATAAACGTTGTGGATTATCACCAACAGTCGTTTGATGATAAATATCAAATCCTAATTCTTTACACATCTTAAAGAGTACCGGAGCTTCTGTGTTGATGATTTCACCAAGAAGAAGTTCAGTCCCTACATTAATCACTTCTACATTCATATCTCTAGATACATATCATTCCATTTTGCTTCTCCATGAGTAGAAGAAGAGACACCAAGATGCTTATAGCCAAAACTTTCATAAAAGCCAATTAAATGATCTTTACATGTGAGAAATATTCCTTTTTTATTTCGCTCCTTTGCAAGAGTGATATAACCATTCATAAGCGTATGCGCTAAGCCTTGATGCTGATAATTTGGATGTACATCTAAGCCAAAAACTGTCATATAATCACCACTAGGATCATGTAATGAAGCATCTTCATAGAATGCATCTGGTAAGCCTTTAATATTCGATGTATTCCCATTAATAAAGCCAATAACGTCTTTATCTTCTAATACAAGAAAGTTCTCTGAAAAGACATTAAAACGTTCTTTAAACTGCTCATAAGTCGCTGCTTCAGCTTCAGGAAAACAAAGAGACTCTATATGAGAGATAGCTTCTATATCACCTATAACTGCTTGTCTCAATAGCATGATATTTTCCTCCTTTCAAAATATTTTTTGTATCTTATACAAAAAAGACTTGATAGTCAAGAGACTATCAAGCTTTTTACTGTCCATTTTCAAATTGTGAACGATAAAGTGTTGCATAGAAACCATTTTCTTTAAGTAATCCTTCATGATTACCGATTTCTACAATATCACCATCACGCATAACGATAATTGTATCTGCATCTCTAATAGTAGAGAGACGATGTGCAATAACGAATGATGTTCTATTCTTCATTAATTCATCCATTCCCTGCTGAATTAATACTTCTGTTCTTGTATCAACTGAAGATGTAGCTTCATCAAGAATCAAAATCTTAGGATCCTTTAAGAAGGCACGCGCAATAGTCAATAACTGCTTCTGACCTGCACTGATATTAGAAGATTCTTCATTGATCATAGTGTTATAGCCATCAGATAATGTATGAATAAAGTGATCTACATGCGCACTCACGCATGCTTTTTTGACTTCTTCATCAGTGGCATCTAATCGACCATATTTCAAGTTATCCATGATAGTACCATTAAATAACCATGTATCCTGTAATACCATACCAAATAATGAACGAAGATCACTACGTTTCATTTGAGTGATATCTTCACCATCAATCATGATAGAACCACCATTGAGTTCATAGAAACGCATTAATAACTTAATAATAGTTGTTTTACCTGCACCAGTCGGACCAACAATGGCTACCTTCTGACCGGCATGAACATGGAGTGAGAAGTCATTGATGATGATCTTATCTGGATTATAACCAAAGTGAACATCCGCAAAAGTGACAGCACCCTTCATATTCTGTACTTCTTCAGTTGTAAGAGTGGCTGAGTCTTCTGTAAGTTCTTCTTCCTCTAAGAATTCAAAGACACGTTCTGCAGCTGCACCAGTACTTTGTAATAAGTTAGCCGCCTGAGCAATCTGAGAGATTGGCTGGTTGAACTGTCTAACATACTGGATAAATGCCTGGATATCACCAATAGTGATTGTTTTAGAACCTGCTAGAATACCACCAATAATACAAACACCTACATAACCGATATTACCGATAAAGTTACTAATTGGCATCATGAGTGATCCAAAGAATTGTGATTTCCATGCAGATGTATAAAGTGATTCATTGTATTGTTCAAACTGTTCTACAGATTTTTCTTCACCATTGAACGCTTTGACTACCTGATGTCCACCATACATTTCTTCAATATGACCATTGACATCACCAAGTGAGTTCTGCTGCTGAGTGAAGTATTTCTGTGAATGCTTCATAACTAAACGCATCAAGGTCATTGATACAGGTAATACTACAACTGCAATCAGAGTCATCTGCCAGCTGATTGTAAGCATCATAATAAAGATACCTACTAGAGTGACTACGTTAGAAATAAGTGTAGATAAAGACTGGTTTAATGACTGAGCGATTGTATCAATATCGTTAGTCACACGAGAAAGAATATCACCACTTGTATGCTTATCAAAATAAGAAAGTGGTAAACGGTTCATCTTTTCAGAAATATCTTTTCTAAGTGAGAAGGCTGCATCCTGTGATACGCCAGAGATGATCCAGCTCATAATATAACTAAATAGAGAACTAGCTGCATATAACACGACAAGAATCAATAAAATCTTGACGATATAATTAAAATCAATACCACCGGTATTGGCTACTTTAGCCATGATACCTTCTGATAATTTATCTGTTGCTTTTGCAAGAACCTTAGGACCTATAATATTAAAGATAGTAGAACATACCGCAAATACCATAACAAAACAAATCTTTAAATGATATGGTTTTAAGTAGGCGAGTAACTTCTTTAATGTACCACCTAAATCCTTCGCTTTTTCATTATTACCACGGCCTCTGCCCATACCCATTGGAGCGCGACGATTTTTATTCATTGTCTAATTCCTCCTTTGATAACTGAGATAAGGCGATTTCCTGATAGACAGAACATGTTTTCATTAATTGTTCATGTGTGCCTTTTCCTACAATCTTACCTTCATCAAGTACGATGATCTGATCAGCATGCATAATAGATGCAATACGCTGTCCAACGATTAAGACAGTATTATGAGTCTTGGCAGTCATTTCTCCTAGACGTTTTCTAAGTGTTGCATCAGTCTTGAAGTCAAGTGCTGAGAAGCTGTCATCAAAGATAAGAATTTTAGGATTTTTCGCAAGTGCTCTTGCAATTGCGAGACGCTGTTTCTGTCCACCTGATACGTTTGTACCACCCTGAGAAATAGGTTCTTTAACACCTAATGGTTTTGTTTCAATGAATTCTTTTGCCTGCGCAACATCAATCACTTCAGCCAATTCTTCATCAGATAAATCAGGGGCACCATATTTAATATTTGATTCTATTGTACCTGAGAATAATAATCCCTTTTGAGGTACTACACCAATACGGTCTCTTAAATCATGCATAGAAACATGTCTTACATCCACACCATCTACTGTGACTTCACCTTCAGTGACATCATAGAAACGAGGAATAAGGTTAATAAGTGTTGATTTACCTGAACCTGTTGAACCAATAAAGGCTGTTGTTTGACCAGGACGGGCTGTAAAGTCAATATCAGTCAAGACTGGTTCATCAGCACCAGGATACTTAAATGATACATGTTTGAATTCTATTAAACCTTTCTTGTCTTCATCAAAAGAAGTGCTCTGTTCTGGATTTTCAATTGTAGGTTCAGTATTTAATACTTCAGCTACACGGTTTGCAGCTACACTTGCACGAGGTAACATAACTGCAATCATTGCGACCATTAAGAAACTCATAACGATAATCATGGCATACTGTAAGAAGGCCATCATTTCACCAATCGCAATATGACCTAAATCAACCTGCTTTGCTCCAAAGTAGATAATGAGTAAAGTCATCCCCTGCATGATAAACATCATGATAGGCATTAATGAGACCATCACTCTATTAACAAATAAGTTTGTCCCTGTTAAATCCTTGTTTGCCTGATCAAAACGTTTTTCAGATTCTTCTTCATTTCCAAATGCACGAATAACTAGAACACCTGATAAGTTTTCTCTCATAGCTAAGTTTAACTTATCAATTAATTGCTGGATAATCTTGAATTTAGGCATTGCGATAGAGAAAGTGACACCTAGTACTCCAAAGATAATAATGACAACTAAGAAGATCATCCAAGTCATGGATGGTGAGTTCTTAACAGCCTTCATAATACCACCAATACCATTGATTGGGGCAAGCATACACATTCTTACGATTATCACAAGAACCATCTGGATCTGAACGATATCGTTTGTACTACGAGTAATTAAAGAGGCTGTAGAGAACTTATTGAATTCCGTATTAGAGAAGCTTTCAACCTTCTTAAATACAGCTAAACGTAAGTCTCTTGCCACTGATGCACCAAGTTTTGATGCTAAGAATGCAACACAGATAGAAGCCACAGCACCAAGTAAGGCAATAGCTAACATCTGAATACCTTTATGGGCAATATACTGGTTCTGTACTTTATTGATATCAGCACCAAGTTTCTTATATTCCGCTTTAACACCTTCCCCCGCTGCAATCTTCATTGTAGATTCACCCATAGTCTTCATCTGCTTATCGACGCTT